>JBILIX010000253.1:0-3836 GCA_044368835.1 Flavobacteriales bacterium
GGGGCGTACACCACATCGGTATTGCGTTGTATCCACCAGCGACTGCGGATGTTCGGCGCGAACACCAACTGCAAAAGGCTTAAACTCTATCCGAATGTTTCGATTATGCAGCAATTCGAACACATCTCTTGCGCTGTGACCAGTCGCCAGAATATAAGCATCCGCTTTCAGCAACTCGCCGCTGGATAATGTGATGGAAAGTACCTCCTCCCCATTGTGAGAAACGTCTGTCATTCGCGTATCAAAATGAACCTCGCCACCCATGGCTCTGATTTTTTCTCGAATAGACTCAATAATTCCGGGAAGTTTGTTGGTCCCTATGTGCGGATGTGCGTCAGCCAATATCTCGTCGGATGCACCAAATTGAACCAAGGTTTCGAGGATGGACCGTACATCCCCTCTTTTGGTGCTCCGAGTGTAGAGCTTTCCATCGGAATAAGTCCCCGCCCCACCTTCTCCAAAGCAGTAGTTAGAATCCGGATTAACCCGATGTTCGCGATGAATCGACACCAAATCGCGCCGACGTGCGCGTACATCCTTCCCTCGCTCAATGACAACGGGCTTTATTCCCAACTCCAAACATTTCAATGCTGCGAACAAACCCGCCGGTCCGGCTCCAATAATTACAATCCTTTTGGATTGATCATTAACGTGCTGAAACTCTCGTTCACGATAAGCGGGAGGTATTATTTCTCCATCGTGATAAATCGCGACCTTGTAGATCAGTTTAATTTCTCGGCTTCGTGCATCAATTGACTTTCTCAATACACGAATTCCAGACAATCGTTGCCCCTTGGATATAGAGGCTTCTGCGGCCACCTCTATACCCCCGCCCGATATTATTTGACTTAATGAGAGAACGAATTCCTTTTCAATTGCCATACATATGTTGGACTATTCATCCAAAATTAAATTATAAAACAAGAGCCCTTTCGGGCCCTCGTTAATGATTATTTCAGAAACTCAACTTTCGGTTTGGCACCTTCAAACCAAGTTGGCAGGCCCCATAAACCAGATCGCATTTTATTTCCTTTCGCATCTTGGGTTACCACCGCCAATTCCTTTCTGGACTTCATGTTGGCAAGAATAACAGAGATATATTTACCCAAATCAGAACGTGACTTTCCGGGATATAAATCTGTCAACTTATCGGTTATTACCGAATTCGTGGTAAAACGAGCATTCTTACTTACGATTTCCTGAATTTTTTCAGCCAAGTTCGGTATTCGATTTCTTTTCCCAGGTTTTTTACTCACTGGCTTCAAGGCAACTTTTGAAGAAGACTTAGCAATCTTCTTTTCTGCAGCTTTTGCAACCTTTTTGGCTTTTGCAGCCGCTGGCTTCACTTGCTTAGCTGCCTTCTTAGCCGCCTTCACCTTAGCCGGCTTCAACGTTTGCTTTTTGGCTTCGCCTTGCACCTTAGCCTCCGGCGCACTCAATGCTTCTGATGGCTTTTCCGCTTGAGGCTTTGGGCCAGGTCTTTTCGCTCCCGGCTTGTTTTTGGCGCCTGGCGGACGTCCGCGTTTGCCCGTTTTAACTTTCACTTCTGCACCGAGCATCTCGTGAAGAGTCGGGATTTTAGCCTTGCGACCTCGCGAC
The DNA here is from genome assembly GCA_044368835.1 of Flavobacteriales bacterium. Lineage (GTDB taxonomy): Bacteria > Bacteroidota > Bacteroidia > Flavobacteriales_D > Sanyastnellaceae > JAIBBG01. The sequence continues at coordinate 1,600 of JBILIX010000253.1, forward strand.
GTTCCTACACGTTGCAAAATCTGAAAAGCTTCGGAGAGAGCATTATACTCTTTTTGTATAGACTCCATTCTATTTCGAATTTGAGCCAAGTAAATTGCTTTTGCCATTCTATAATTATTTATGTTCGCAAATGTATGCATCACAGCAAATTCCAAAATAAAAAAATGACAACTTTTGTCATATTCAGATAAAATGAACGCGTTTAATGTGCTGTATTTTAATAATCAATTTGATTAAAATATAATAGTATCGCCCTGTGATATGCGTCAAGCTAGAAATGCGACTTGCTTCGGTTGGTCATGAAAATGCGCTAATTTCACGGCCAAATTTTCTGTATGCCAGCTCTTCGCAAACCCAATCTCAAGTTCAGTAAAAACCATGGCCTGAGCAACGACGAATTGCTTCGACTGTATCGCGCAATACTTTTACCTCGTCTCATAGAGGAGAAGATGCTCAGCCAACTGCGATTGGGGAAAATCTCTAAGTGGTTTAGCAGCTTCGGACAAGAAGCTATTTCGGTGGGTGTGGCCTTGGCTATGGATAGCGATGAGTATATTTTGCCTATGCACAGAAACCTGGGCATTTTCACAGGTCGCAACCTTCCACTTGATCAGCTTTTCATGCAGTTTCAGGGAAAAGAGAGGGGGTTTACCAAAGGACGCGATCGCTCGTTCCACTTCGGCACACAAAAGCATAAAGTAGTTGGGATGATCTCACACCTGGGACCACAACTTGGAATTGCCGACGGCATAGCACTGGCCAACAAACTTGGCAATCAGCAAAAAGCAACCATTGTATTCTGCGGAGATGGTGGAGCAAGTGAAGGCGATTTCCATGAAGCATTGAACGTCGCTACCGTGTGGGACTTACCCGTAATTATCGCAATTGAAAACAATGCATGGGGATTATCTACTCCAAGCCGCGAGCAATTTCGATGTGCGCAATTCATCGATAAGGCAATAGGCTATGGTATGCCTGCGGAGGACGCTATTCAAGTTGACGGCAACAATATCCTTGACGTATATAATGCCGTTCGAAAAGCCGCCGAGAGTATAAGAAAACGCCCAAGACCCATCCTCATGGAATTCATGACATTCCGACTGAGAGGCCACGAAGAAGCAAGCGGCACCAAATACTACCCCGATGGTTTAATTCAAGATTGGGAAAAGAAAGATCCCGTAGATAATTACGAAGCGTGGCTATTTGAGAAAGGGATTATAGATGAAGAAACAGAAGGCCAAATCAGAACGGAGCTCAAACAACAAATCAATGACGCTCTGAAAGTGGCATATGCAGAACCCGATATTGAACCATTCACCGAAAAGGAAACAGGCGATGTTTACGCCCCTTTTAACAATGCTGCCCTTGCGCCAGAAAGCAATGAAACTGCTGAGCGACGCTTTATAGACGCCATCAGTGACGGGCTTCGCACAAGTATGCAGCGCCATGAGAAGTTGGTTCTTATGGGGCAGGACATTGCTGACTACGGTGGTGTATTCAAAGTCACGGAAGGCTTTGTAGCCGAATTCGGCAAAGACCGAGTCCGCAATACTCCTCTATGCGAGTCTGCAATTGTGGGCACGGGTCTCGGACTTTCCATGAGTGGTTGGAAAGCGATGGTCGAAATGCAGTTCGCTGATTTCGCAACCTGCGGCTTTAATCAAATCGTAAACAACTTGGCTAAACTTCATTATCGCTGGGAAGAAAAGGCCGATGTCGTAGTGCGCATGCCCACAGGCGCCGGAATGGCAGCCGGGCCGTTTCATAGCCAAAGTAACGAGGCGTGGTTTGCCCACACTCCCGGCCTTAAGGTAGTATACCCGGCCTTCCCATATGATGCGAAAGGCTTGCTTTGCCAAGCCTTCGAAGACCCTAACCCGGTCATTTTCTTCGAACATAAAGGACTTTATCGCAGCATCGCAGGACAGGTTCCTACTGGTTTTTATACTATTCCATTCGGACAGGCTCAACTCGTGCGAACAGGAAATCAATTCACCATTGTAACATACGGGTTAGGTGTGCACTGGGCTTTAGACTACTTGCAACAACACTCGGAACAACAAGCCGATGTAATTGACTTGCGCACATTGCTTCCGCTGGATATGGACACGATATACGCATCGGTTAAGAAAACAGGACGCGTAATCGTATTGCACGAGGACTCGTTGACCGGTGGTATCGGAGGGGAAATTGCCGCGCGCATTGGTGAACATTGCTTTGAGCACTTGGATGCACCT
>JBILIX010000254.1:0-3828 GCA_044368835.1 Flavobacteriales bacterium
GGTAACCAAAGAGAGTCTATACCTCGGAATTGAACAGGCCATTGCCGGCAATCGCACAGGCGATATCGGTTGCGCGGTTCAATCCCATGCAGAGTCTTTCGGATATGGTGTTGTGCGCGATTTAGTGGGTCATGGTGTTGGCAAAAACCTACACGAGGCACCGGAAGTACCTAACTTCGGAAAGCGAGGTCAAGGGGTTCTGATGCAGGAGGGCTTGGTGATTGCCATTGAACCAATGATCAACATGGGCACTCGCAATGTGAAGCAGATGAAAGATGGTTGGACCATCGTCACTGCCGATGCAAAGCCTAGCGCGCACTTTGAACACACGATTGTGGTACGTAAGGAGAAGGCTGAAGTTTTATCCAGTTTTGAATTGATTGAAAAGGCAGAGGCTCTGTTAATGTTATAACAGGCCCGAAGCGAACGATAGATAGAGATATGGCAAAACAAACATCCATCGAGTTAGATGGAACAATTATCGAAGCCCTTTCCAACGCGATGTTTCGCGTTGAGTTGGAAAACGGCCACATAATTACGGCTCATATCTCGGGTAAAATGCGCATGCACTACATACGCATCCTACCAGGCGATAGAGTAAAGGTGGAAATGTCACCTTACGACTTGACAAAAGGAAGAATAAGTTTTAGATACAAATAAGAATTGCCTAGCGTAATTCGGTAAAAGTTAAAGACATGAAAGTTCGTGCATCCATTAAAAAGCGCTCAGCCGACTGCAAGATTGTAAGCAGAAAGGGCAAGTTGTATGTGATTAACAAGAAGAACCCTAAGTTCAAGCAAAGACAAGGTTAAACGTTTGGTCCGGCACAGTCGGCCCTAAAAACAATAAATAAATGGCTCGTATAGCAGGTATTGACTTACCAAGAAACAAGAGAGGTGAAATTGGTCTCACCTACATCTTCGGAATCGGTCGCAGCACAGCTCGCAGAATTTTAGAAACTGCAGGTGTAAGCTACGATAAGAAAGTTCAGGAATGGAACGACGATGATTTGTCAAAAATCCGTGGTTACATCACCGATGAACTGAAAGTAGAAGGAGCACTCCGTTCTGAAGTGCAGATGAGCATCAAGCGTTTGATGGACATCGGTTGCTACCGTGGTGTTCGTCACCGTGTGGGCTTGCCGGTTCGCGGTCAGAGCACGAAGAACAACTCACGTACCCGTAAAGGAAAGCGTAAGACTGTTGCAAACAAGAAGAAAGTAACCAAGTAATAATTCGTACGGTTAGATACCATCACGGTATCCAACTCAAACAACACGAACAATGGCTAAAGTCGAAAAGAAAAAGAAAAAGAATGTACTCGTGGAGTCTGTGGGTCAAGCTCACGTTCAGTCTACATTCAACAACATCATCATCAGCCTTACCAACAACACCGGCCAGGTTATCTCATGGTCATCTGCCGGCAAAATGGGCTTCAAGGGTTCTAAGAAGAATACTCCTTATGCAGCACAGTTGGCTGCCGAGCAGGCTTCGAAAGAAGCCATGGATCTTGGTCTGCGCAAGGTAAAGGTGTTTGTTAAAGGTCCGGGCGCAGGTCGTGAATCTGCCATCCGTACCATCCACAACACCGGTATCGAAGTGTTGGAAATCGTGGATATCACGCCACTTCCTCACAACGGTTGCCGCCCACCCAAGAAAAGAAGAATCTAATACTATTTCAAGAAATCATTAGCAATGGCCAGATATACAGGACCCAAGTCAAAGATTGCGCGTAAGTTCCGTGAACCGATTTTCGGACCGGACAAAAATTTGGATAAGCGTAATTATCCACCCGGACAACACGGACCCAACAAGCGTCGCGGTAAGCAGTCGGAATATTCCGTTCAGCTCAACGAGAAGCAAAAGGCAAAGTACACGTATGGTATTTTGGAACGTCAGTTCGAAAACCTCTACAAGAAAGCTTCTGCTCGTCCGGGTGTAACCGGTGAAATTTTGCTCGCTCTTTGTGAGTCACGTTTGGACAATACCGTGTACCGCCTCGGTTTGGCAGCAAGCCGCATGGGTGCTCGTCAGTTGGTTGGTCACAGCCACATCACTGTAAACGGACAGGTAGTGAACATCGCTTCATACCAATTGCGTCCGGGTGATCGTGTAGGTGTTCGAGAGCGCTCTAAGTCGCTTCCGACCATCACCATGGCATTGGCTAGTCGCAAGAAATTCGATTGGCTCGATTGGAACGACGGCGATAAGCAGGGTGTGTTCCTCAACTTCCCTGAGCGTGTGCAGATTCCTGAAAACATCAAGGAACAGCTCATCGTCGAATTGTATTCTAAGTAATAGACCATAACCAACATAACAATTACAATCTAAATGGCTATCATCGATTTCGTAAAACCAGACAAAGTCGTAATGCTCGACAGCAACGACTTCTCAGGATCGTTCGAATTCCGTCCGTTGGAACCAGGCTTTGGTATCACCATCGGCAACGCACTGCGTCGAATTCTGCTCTCTTCACTGGAAGGTTTTGCAATCACCTCAATCAAGGCTGAGGGTGTTGATCATGAGTTCTCTACAATCAAAGGTGTGGTGGAAGATGTAACAGAAATCATCCTCAACCTCAAGCAAGTACGCTTGAAGCGCCAGATCGAGACAACCGATTACGAAAAGGTAACTATCAATATCACTGGTCAGGAGCAATTCAAAGCCGGCGATATCAGCAACTTTACAACTGCTTTCCAAGTGTTGAACCCCGACTTAGTGGTTTGCAACATGGATCCAAAGGTGAAGTTGAACATAGTAATCACCATAGGAAAAGGACGCGGATACCGTCCGGCGGATGAGAATAAGTCGAACAGCGCGCCAGTAGGCACTATCGCTATCGACAGCATTTTCACTCCAATCCGTAACGTGAAGTTCAGCGTAGAAAACTTCCGTGTGGAGCAAAAGACCGACTACGAAAAGTTGTTGGTTGAAATTCAAGGTGATGGCAGCATCACTCCAAAGAATGCATTGCAAGAAGCTGCTAAAATTCTCATTCATCACTTCATGCTCTTCAGCGATGAGCGTATCACGCTTGAGCAAGAGGCTAAGAAGGAAACTGAAGAGTTTGATGAGAGCTCCATGCACATGCGTCAGTTGTTGAAGACCAAATTGGTTGATATGGATCTTTCTGTGCGTGCCCTCAACTGCTTGAAGGCTGCAGACATTGAGACCCTCGGCGATTTGGTTTCATTCAATAAAAACGACTTGTTGAAGTTCCGTAACTTCGGTAAGAAGTCGCTTACAGAATTGGAAGAACTCGTGGAAGGCAAAGGCTTGCAGTTCGGTATGAACGTTAGCAAGTACAAGCTGGATCGCGACTAATTGGTAACTTGGTGCGAAAGCACTTAATAAGAAAAGATTATTTAAAGAACCTGAAGTAGTTGTAAAAGAAGGTGGCCCATGCAAGGATTCTGAACGAATGGATGCACTAGCCAATTGCCAACGCTTCACTACCAACAAACATTATGAGACACGGAAGAAAAGTAAACCACCTTAGCAGAACCCGCGAACACCGCGCTGCTCTTTTGATGAACATGGCTTGCTCACTGATTGAGCACAAGCGTATCAACACCACATTGGCAAAAGCAAAAGCATTGCGTGTGTATGTTGAGCCCCTTATCACGAAAAGCAAAACCGACAGCACTCACAGCCGTCGTACAGTATTCAGCTATTTGAAAAACAAAGAAGCGGTTACTGAATTGTTCCGTGAAATCGCACCAAAGGTTGCGGATCGTCCGGGAGGATATGTGCGCATCATTCGCACAGGCTACCGTCCGGGTGACAACGCTGAAACGGCCATGATCGAATTGGTTGACTACAATACAGT
>JBILIX010000255.1:0-3819 GCA_044368835.1 Flavobacteriales bacterium
AACCCGGAGTGGGCAGTTGATTGAAATAGCTGGTAAGATCCGAAGTCAAACCACCATCGGGCACACGTGAAAACGATAAGGGTGAATTGCCCGGTATGTCTAGAATGGTTTGTCCGGGTGTAAGGGCGGCAGTAAGTACGTCGTCTGGACCATCCTGCGAGGTGTAAACCATTGCATCTACAATATTGGAGGATGATAACGGGCTTCCTGATGGCCAGTCGGCGCCATTTCCTTCATACAAGGCAATGGCATCTTGTCCGTTTTGAATAGAGCCTTGCGCATTCGGATTTAATGTTGCATCTATGTTAGGCAGTTGGGGCGACCCCAATAAAAAGAAGCCGAGCTCATCCGTCGTATAACCATCGAGGTCATATACGTCGTAAGAAACATCGCCTGCGCCATTGAAAAACACAAGCACCAAACCGTCGAGCGGCAGGTTGGGTGCGCCGAAGAGTTCAACAAACTCAAGTGTGTCTGTACCCGGTTGGTCTTGGTCAACTTCGTTGATGCGAACGTCGGTGATTTGGCCGTAAGCCAAGGCGCTCATGCAAACAAGCAGGAGAGAGAAAAGGTTTTTCATGGTCAATGCAATCGAATTAAATCGGCTTGCAATTTCAACCTTTTTTCAAAACCACCGCAGGTTTTTCTTCAACAGAAAACAATAACGGAAAGGTGCTAAAGACAGGTCCATTTCAAACATTGTCCCCAGTCCTCAGTCCCCACTAAACCTCATACATCTCCATCGGCGGGCATGTACACACCAGGTTGCGATCTCCGAATGCATTGTCTACGCGGCCTACAGAAGTCCAGAACTTCATGTCGCGGAGGCTGCTCATCGGATACGCTGCTTGCGTGCGAGAGTATGGGTGGCTCCATTCATCTGCTGTCAACTCTGCCGCTGTATGCGGCGCCATTTTCAGCAAGTTGTCCGTTTTGTCGGCAATGCCTGCTTCCACCTGAGCAATTTCTTTGCGAATGCTGATCATAGCATCGCAGAACCTATCGAGCTCGCTTAGGGGCTCGCTTTCCGTAGGCTCAACCATTACGGTACCGGCTACCGGGAAAGAAACAGTAGGTGCATGGAAGCCATAGTCCATCAAACGCTTGGCGATGTCTTCTACTTCAACACCTGCTTTCTTGAAATCGCGGCAATCCAAAATCATTTCATGCGCTACACGATCGTTGTTGCCGGTATACAGCACAGGATAATGACCCTGCAAACGCTCTTTCATGTAGTTGGCATTCAGTATTGCATAACGGGTAGCATCTGTCACGCCTTGGCCACCGAGCATTTTGATATATCCATAGGAGATGAGCAAAATGAGAGCGCTACCAAATGGGGCGCTCGATACACCGTGAATAGGGTGTGTTCCGCCGGTTTTAACATGCACATTGCCCGGAAGGAATGGCACTAGTTTATCATTAACACCGATGGGGCCCATGCCAGGTCCACCACCGCCGTGCGGAATTGCAAAGGTTTTGTGCAGGTTCAAGTGGCACACGTCGGCGCCAATATTGCCGGGCGACGTAAGACCCACCTGTGCATTCATGTTGGCTCCATCCATATACACCAATCCGCCGTTTTCGTGCACAATGCGGGTGATGTCTTTGATGGCTTCTTCGAATACGCCATGCGTACTTGGGTAGGTCACCATGAGTGCCGCTAAATTTTCTTTGTGCTGCAGTGCCTTTGCTGCAAGGTCAACAACATCAACGTTGCCATTCTCATCGCACTTCACCACCACAACCTGAAGGCCTGCCATCACTGCGGAAGCAGGATTGGTACCGTGAGCAGAGCTCGGTATCAAGCAGATGTTGCGGTGATGGTCGCCTCGGTTTTCATGGTAGGCCATGATGACCAGAAGGCCGGCCAATTCGCCTTGTGCTCCTGAGTTTGGTTGAAGCGACATACCGCTGAAGCCGGTGCACTTGCACAAATCGTCGTGCAACTCGCTGATGATTTCTGCATATCCTTTTGCCTGGTCGGCCGGTGCAAACGGATGGATGTCGGAAAATTCGGGCCACGTGAGCGGCATCATTTCACTAGTTGCATTGAGCTTCATGGTGCATGAGCCTAGTGCAATCATGGCGTGCGCCAACGACAAATCTTTATTCTCCAGCTTCTTCAAGTAGCGAAGCATTTCCGTTTCGCTGCGGTGCGAGTTGAAAACAGGATGCGTCATGTAGGTTGAGGTGCGCTCGAATCCTTTCATCGCATCATTTGCGTGCTCAGAGGCGGTAGCACCTAGAAGTGCAATGACTTCATGAACATCTGCTGTGCTCATCGCTTCGTTCACAGAAATACCGATATGCCCATCTGCGAAATACCTGAAATTCACGCCCGCTGCTTCTGCCTTGGAGCGAACATCGGCCTGGTTGTCGACTTTGATTTTTAGCGTATCGAAAAAACGCGTATTCAATTGCTTCGAACCTAAGGCACCTGCTATTTGCAAGGCTTTCTTATGAATGGTTGTAGCAATCGACTTTAAACCATCGGGTCCGTGGTATACACCATACGAAGAAGCCATCACAGCGAGCAGTGCTTGCGCAGTGCAGATGTTGCTAGTTGCTTTTTCGCGGCGAATGTGCTGCTCGCGGGTTTGCAGCGACATGCGTAAGGCTACATTGCCATGGCGGTCTTTTGACACACCAATGATGCGGCCCGGCATGTTGCGTTTAAACTCGTCTTTTGCGCAGAAGAATGCAGCGTGCGGACCACCGTATCCCATTGGCACACCGAAGCGCTGTGAGTTACCAAAGCAAATATCTGCACCCCATTCGCCCGGAGGAGTAATGAGTGTGAGCGACATTATATCGGCAGCACACGCCACATAACCACCCACAGCGTGCATGCGATCTGCAAAGGACTTATAGTCGTTTATTTGACCGCTGTTGTTGGGGTATTGCACCAAACCTCCAATGTAGCTTGCATCGAATTGAGCTGTTGCAAAATCACCGAAAACCAATTCGATTTTCAAATGCTTCGCTCGGCCGCGCAATACGTCCACCGTTTGAGGGAATACTTCATTGTCTACAAAATAGCGATTGGCGCCTGCTTGTTCTTTCTCCTTTGAAAGGCTGTGGAAGAAGAGAATCATGGCTTCTGCAGCAGCGGTTCCTTCGTCGAGCAAAGAGGCGTTGGCAATTGGCAGCGCTGTGAGGTCGGTAACCATAGTCTGGAAATTGAGCAGCGCTTCCAAACGGCCTTGAGCGATTTCGGCTTGGTAAGGCGTGTAGGCCGTGTACCACCCCGGGTTTTCCAACACGTTGCGCAAAATAACAGTTGGCACCAGGGTTGGGTGGTAGCCCAAACCGATGTAGCTCTTGTTGACTTTATTTTTCGCCGCCTTTTCGCGCATCAGCTGCAAAAACTCGTGCTCTGCGAGACCGTCGCCAATGGCGAGTGGCTGAGCACTGCGAATGCCTGAAGGCACGGTTTGGTCGATGAGTTGTTCGAGACTTGAAACCCCGATGGTTTCCAGCATGTGTTTCACTTCGTGCGGGCGAGGACCCATGTGTCGTGCCGCAAAGGATGTACTTGACATAGTGTTAGCGTTGATGGATGCGCAGAGCATCCGATTGAAAATTATTATTGAATTTCCCTTTGTATCTGCGTCAAAACCAATTTCCGCAGCCACGGTTCAAATATAGATGTATGAACCAGCTACACACAACACACATTTTTCAGGATTAATACGCTTACAATCCTAATTTCGCCGTCATGGCACAAGCCTTTCACATACCAACCGGTAGCTCTCGCGAAGAGATTTATCGGTCGCTTACGCCTCAACTCAAGGCTTTGCTTAGCGGAGAAACCGA
>JBILIX010000256.1:0-3808 GCA_044368835.1 Flavobacteriales bacterium
CGCACTCAACTCGTAGTTTATCGCCTGAACATCCGTGCAACCCGGGTTTTGAGAAACGGGTAGAATACTAAGTCGAACCATGAAGGATTTAGAGCTTACAATGGAGGCGTTAATGTTGTCGTAGCGGATGAGCGAAGATTCTCCGAAACTTTTACCGCTTCTTCCAACATAAAATGGAAGTATCGAGTCCAACTCTTCAACGGCAATGAAATAAATACTATCTGCTTGCAGCGCAAATGGGGTTTCAAAATCAAGATAAATCAGCCGCTCTTCTCCGGGCTCATTGAGGTCTCCATAGTTGACAGCGTAGGGTTGTGTCCAGCCTATCAGCGTGTCCAATGTTTCATTATAAACCACACCACGTATTTCTTTTCCTACGGCAGTTCCTTCCGCAATGCCCACCTGAACAGTGTGGCAATAGCGAATAGTCGATTTGTTTTCGTAAAAATTGCCACAGGAAACCTGGTAATCATCATAAAATTCTTGAGGAATGTACGTGTCTTCCATAGGTCCTTCGTCTTTGCCCAAGGTGAAGGTGGTAATCTCAAAGTCTAAGCTATCCAAGTTGTTGCTCGGTGAATCATCCAATGAATCTTGCAAAATGGTGTATAAAATTTCATAGTCACCGGTTCCTGTTGAAGGTGTGAAAGTTCCATTGATACTGAGATTAGCCGAGGCGGATGAAGCAATGGAGGCGGGTGCATTACTTTGGTTGTAGACCTCCGTAGTTTCGTCTTTTGTAACCTTCGCATTCAGGCGAACACCTGTTTGTGCAAAACCACCCACGTTGAGAATATCTGCCTTGAATTTTAGAGCTGGCAGCATGGTAAGTGGGTATTGATGATATTCCAAATCGGTCAACGTGGTCAGTCCATCTACGATTTGATTGTTGGTGTATTGGACCTTGGTAAGGAGAATGTCGTTGTCATTTGGCTGATAAATGTTGATGTCATCCAACAACCACCAGTAGTAGGTGCCTGCATACTGGAATTTGATTTTAACACTGGGCTGATTGGCGGCCCACTCCGAGATGTTCACTGTTTTCCACTCAGCGCTGGGTGATTGAACACCTGGGTTGTTGATGATCTCCGTCCAAGTCTGGCCATTGTCAATGGAAATGTGGACGGTAGTGGTGGCCTGAAAGTGACGGTATTGCTGTTGAAAGGTTAGAACGGCCGAGTTGATTCCCGTTAGGTCTATCGAATTGGTAATGACCCAGGCAGTGTGAGGAGCGGGATCTGGTCCTGAACCGAAACCTGCTCCGCATGCTGCCCCCGGATCATCCCAGTAGTTTCCATCGAAAATGATAAACCCGTTGGATTGCGTTTGGGAGTTAATAGGAACGGCAATGGCCGAGCAAGATCCTCGTGCGCCTTCTGTGTAGTTTGGGACTGTGTTTGGCCCTCGGTATTCCCATTGGGCTATGTTGTTTGTGCTAGTAATTCCTACTTCCCAATCAGAGGGTATTCCACCGGCGAAGTCCCATGTTGCTATAGGGTTTCCGTAAATCTGTGCAAAATACTGTTGGCTAACCAACAAGGAAATAAAAAGTATTAGAAGCAGTCTTGACATATGCGTTGTGTTCTTCACCCATTTTTGGGTCTCGCGAATTTATACAAGGCTGGTTCAAACTAGGAAGATTAATCCATTTTTAGTTGTCCTGCCATGTGGAGTATCATGCCATCTGATAGACCGATTTTAGGGACGATCATCTGCTTAATTCCTCCAATTTCCATGATTCGAAGGTAGATCTCGCATGCTGGAATAATTACATCGGCCCTATCAGGACGTAGTTTGAAGGTGAAAATGCGTTCATCCAAACTCACTGAGTTCAACTGCTTGTATAGAATTTTGATTTCCGAGTTGGAAAGCATTTCCATCGGTTTTTTCCCTTGCAATTTGAAAAGGGTATTGACATTTCCGCCCGTACCTATCGCTATCAAACTATCGAGTTTTGTTCCATGCATGGATAGCCATTTTTCTATGGATTTCCACGCTGCCTTGTCATTTGAGCCGGCGAGCGAGCGAACGGTCCCAACATCAAAGGATTGCCCTTTAACTCGTTTGCCTTTCTTTATGAGCGTGAGCTCAGTGCTTCCGCCTCCCACATCAATAAAGAGGTAGTCTTGCTTGATGTTTAAGTTTTGAGAGAAATAATTACTGAATATGAGATTGGCTTCTTCTTCGCCACTAAGTATTTCTATCTTGAAGTTAGCTTCTCGTTCGACCGTGTCTATGACTGCCTTCCGGTTTTTTGCCTCACGCATGGCGGATGTTGCACATGCGCGAAACATTTCTACTTGGTGAACATCCATGATATACCAGAAGGCTCGCATCGTCTTTACCAACTGTCTTATGCGCTCATCTGATATCTTGCCGGTTGTAAATACATCCTCCCCGAGCCTCACTGGAACACGCGTCAATGAAACTTTATCGATACGGATTTCACCATTGAATTGGCGAACCTCTTCAATGAGCAAACGAATTGCATTACTCCCAATATCTATCGCCGCTAATTTCACTTTTTAGTCTTTTTGAGTTGGGGTTTCAGAGCTAATGAGCTCACATATTCAAAGGCCATTTCTTGAATATCCGTTGGTTCTGGTTCGGCTGTTTTTTTCTTACGATTTTCACTTTTTGAGAGCTGAATATCCAGCATCTTTTGCAACTCCTGTTGGATGTTGGTGTCGTAAATGGGAATAGTGGCTTCTATGCGATGATCAATATTTCGTACCATCCAATCGGCGCTAGAGATGAAATATAAAGGCTTACCGCCATTGCCGAAAACCAATACCCGGCTATGCTCCAGGTAGCGCCCAATGATATTCACTAAACGTATGTTCTCGCTTTTGCCTTCCAAGTTTGGTATAAGGGAGCAGATTCCTCGGATAATAAGATTAACCTTCACTCCGGCTTGCGATGCTTCGTAGAGTTTCCGAATCAGAGATGCATCTACGAGATTGTTCAATTTTAGCGTAATAAATGAGGGCATTCCTTTCTCCGCAAATTCAATCTCGGAGTTGATCAAATCCAATATTCTTCTGCGCGTATTGAAAGGCGAAACAATCAAATGCCTGTGCAAACTACGTATGTAATTGCTTTCGAAAAACTCGAACAACTTCCTTACTTCATCGCCTATTTCTTTATGAGCGGTCAGCAAAGCATGGTCTGTATAAACAGTAGATGTGCGTTCACTAAAATTGCCGGTTCCGGCATACACATAACGCACCGTTTTACCTGCCTCTTTTCTAGAAATAAGAATTAATTTGCTGTGCACCTTGAGCCCTTGTACCCCAGGTATTACGCGCACACCGGCTTCTGTCAGCTGACGTGTTACTTTGATGTTGTGCTCCTCGTCAAACCGGGCCTGTAATTCCACCAAAGCGGTTACTCTTTTTCCGTTGCGCGCCGCATTGATAAGCGCATTCACTACCTGTGAGTTTTTAGAAACGCGATAGAGCGTAATTCGAATCGTTTTTACTTCGGAATCGATAGCCGCCTGTCGAAGAAAATCAATGGTGTTTTGAAAGGAATGATACGGAAAGTGGAATAGGATGTCCTTTTTTTTGATGGCTTCGAAAACCCCGAATTCTCCTTTGATGGCAGGATGACCGATTGCTGTTCTTGATGGCCAGCATAAATCAGTTCTTCCCAGGTCAGGGAAGTTCATGAGGTCTTTTTTATTATGATACCGACCCCCGGGCGAAATATTTTCTATGTTTTTAATCTTGGCTCTTTTCAATACGAGGTCGAGAACATGGTGGGGAATTGAATTATCGTAATTCAAACGCACGTACTCTCCTTTTTT
>JBILIX010000257.1:0-3799 GCA_044368835.1 Flavobacteriales bacterium
CACCTTGTGCATGGTGGCGCCACTCAGTCCTACCTCGTGCGCGCGGCCTATCATTTCCCAAATGCTGATTTCTCTTTCGGCTGCTCCAACAACCAGTTTGTTGATGGTGGTATCGCCGATACCACGCTTGGGGTAGTTGATGACACGCTTGAGCGATTCTTCGTCGTTGGGGTTGCACACGAGCCGGTAATAGGCCACCAGGTCTTTCACTTCTTTGCGCTGATAGAAACTCAGTCCACCAAAAATCTTGTAAGGGATATTCAGTTTGCGCAATGCTTCTTCAAATGAACGGCTTTGAGCGTTGGTGCGATAGAGAATGGCGAAATGCGATGGGTCGGCTGCTGTTTCGGCACGGATGCTGAAAATTTGATTCGCGACAAAATTTCCTTCGTCGTTATCAGTAAGTGCTTTATGCACTTTGATGCGAGAGCCTTCTTCATTGGCGGTCCACACCGACTTTTTAATCTGATCCTTGTTTTTCGAAATAATCGAGTTGGCCGCTTCCACAATCACTTTGGTACTGCGGTAATTCTGCTCCAATTTGTAGAGCGCATATTCCGGATAGTCTTTTCGGAAATTCAGAATGTTCTGAATGTTGGCGCCACGAAACGCATAAATACTCTGTGCATCGTCGCCCACCACACACACGTTTTCATAGGCCGCGCCGAGTTGTTTGATGATGAGGTATTGCGAGAAGTTGGTATCTTGATACTCGTCGACCAGGATGTATTGAAACTTGTGCTGGTATTTGTGCAACACGTCAGGGAAGTCGCGCAGAAGCTCATTCGTCTTGAACAACAAATCATCGAAATCCATTGCACCGGCTTTAAACAGACGCAGGTTATACGCCTTATAGATTTCGCCCATTTGTGGTTTTCCGGTGGTGCGGTCTTCCGCTTGAATTTCCACATCGTTCAAATAATCGGCAGCCGAAATGAGGTTGTTTTTGCTCGAAGAAATACGGTTGTATACGACGCCCGGCTTGTAAATTTTATCGTCGAGGCCCATCTCTTTAATGATGTCTTTGATGAGGCTTTTCGAGTCTGCTGTGTCGTAGATGGAAAAAGTGCGGGGGTAGTTGATGCGTTCGCATTCGATGCGAAGAATGCGTGCGAAGATGGAGTGGAAGGTGCCCATCCAGATGTTGCGCGCTTCGTGGTCGCCCACGAGTTTGCCGATACGCAATTTCATTTCTTTGGCCGCCTTATTCGTAAACGTGAGGGCGAGAATTTGAAAGGGATCGACACCTTGATGTATGAGGTGCGCAATGCGGTAGGTAAGCACACGTGTTTTACCGGAGCCGGCACCGGCGATAACCATAAGCGGACCATTCACGTGGGCCGCTGCTGCACGCTGCGCTTCGTTGAGTTCGGATAGGAAATTCGTTTCTGTATTCACCTCGCGAAGGTAAATGGCGAGGCAGTGAAAAATTTCCGCAGAATATGAACAAAGGGGCGGTTATTTTAGGATAATAGGATTGTAGGATTATAGGGATAACCTAACTTTCAATCTTCCATTTTCAACCTTCAACTAAAGTTCGGAACCGCGTATGCCTTCACGAGTTTTTCGTCAATCGATTTACCCGATAATATCACCAGTCGTTCCATCACATTTCGGAACTCGCGCACGTTGCCTGTCCACTTCAATTCTTGCAGGGCTTTCAATGCACCGGCTGATATTTCTTTTACAGGTTGCCCGTAGTCTTCAGCGATAAGATTCAAGAAGTGATCGGCCAGCAGAGGAATGTCGTCCTTGCGTTCGCTGAGCGATGGCACGCGTATCACAATTACCGAAAGCCTATGAAACAAGTCTTCCCGAAAATTACCGGCTTCAATTTCTTTGCGCAGGTCTTTGTTGGTAGCGGCAAATACCCGAACGTTCACCTTGAAGTCTTTATCACCGCCTACACGAGTGATTTTACTTTCCTGCAGAGCTCTCAATACTTTGGCCTGAGCGGCAAGCGACATATCGCCTATCTCGTCAAGGAAAAGTGTGCCGCCGTCTGCTAGTTCAAATTTGCCTTGTCGAGTTTTGATGGCCGAAGTAAAGGAGCCTTTCTCATGTCCGAATAGTTCGCTTTCAATGAGCTCGGTTGGTATCGCCGCGCAGTTCACTTCGATAAACGGTCCTGCAGCGCGCTCGCTTTTGTCGTGCAGTTGTCTTGCTACGAGTTCCTTGCCCGAGCCGTTGCCACCGGTGATGAGTACACGAGCTTCTGTGGGAGCCACTGTATCGATCATCTTCTTGATTTCCTCAATGGCATTGCTCTTTCCCACGATTTGAAATGCAGGTGCTTTGGCTATTTTTTTACGAAGTGTTTTCGTTTCCTTCTGAAGTGAATGTTGGTTGCAGGCGTTTCGAACCGTAACCAGAATACGGTTGAGGTCGAGCGGTTTCTGAATGAAATCGTATGCACCCTTTTTGAGCGATTCAACAGCCGTTTCGATATTGCCATGCCCGGTGATAATTACGACAGGTGTTTCCGTTCCTCGCTCTTTTATTTTGGTGAGTACTTCTATGCCATCCATGCGGGGCATTTTTACGTCGCAAAAAATCAAGTCGTAGGTCTCTTTGTCGACAAGCTTCAGGGCCGATGGTCCATCTTCTGCTTCTGTTACTTCGAACGATTCGTATTCGAGAATTTCCTTGAGTGCTTTACGAATGGCTTGTTCGTCGTCGATAATTAGAATTTTTCCCATGCTGTCTGATAGCCAACCAAATTGATCAGCCTTTGTTTTTGAATAAAAATACCGAGTTAAGAGTGAGCACTGCAACCGACATCACCAATAGGAAACTGACATTGGGTGAATAGGCAGGGCTCTTGAATGTCAGTAATATGATACCAATGGAAAAACCATAAAGCACAAAGCACGTTTGGCGGTGACTCAAACCAAGCGCCAGCAACTTGTGATGGATGTGGTTTTTATCGGCTGAAAACGGCGAGCGTCCCTTCAGTGCGCGCAATATGAAAACACGCAACGTATCGACCAACGGGTAGGCCAGAATGGCCATGGTAAGCACAGGTTTCGGCACAGGTTCCATGTTTACAAGCATGCGACTCACCGGAAACTCAATCAATTTTACTGCGAGTACAAAAAGCACGAGTCCGATAATGAGTGAACCTGAATCGCCCATAAAAAGCTTCGCGGGTTGGAAATTATAGACGAGAAATCCGATCAGGGCTCCCGCTAAACCAATTGCCAATAATGCCAATGGCTGGTCGCCTGTTTTGTAGAACCAATAGGAAAATGACATGCTTGCAATAAATCCGAAACCAGCCGCAAGTCCATCAACGCCATCGATCAGATTAATCGCATTTACAATTACGATGTACACAAACAGCGAAAGGGATAGACTCAGCCAGTAGGGAAGGTCATCGACTCCAAACAAACCCCAGAACTGGGTTATTCGAATATCGGCTACATAAACCAGAATGACCCCCACAAGCAAGTGCACAAGTAGTTTCTTCGCGGGAGAAACACCGATGATATCGTCTTTAAGGCCCAAGAAAAACAAAATGAACATGCACGCCACCAGGTATTTGAATTCGTTGAGCGCTTCTATTGGGAAGTAATTACTTCCCAGAATCCATCCTTCTTTCGATGGAAACCAGAGGCAATAGCCAATGATGGTGCCCGCGAAAATCATGATGCCCCCTATCGTAGGAACAGATCTGCGGTGCAGCTTACGTGCATCGCCCGGTTCGTCGACCAGGTGTTTCAGCTTGGCTACCTTAATGAGGGAGGGGGTTGCTAATAGCACTACGAAGAAGGCTGTACTGAACGACCCAATTAGCTCA
>JBILIX010000258.1:0-3795 GCA_044368835.1 Flavobacteriales bacterium
CGTTATTGCTGAAATGTGGAGCCAACTCACGGAAGCAATTGAGGAACGGCTCATCGAGTATGTTCTTTTGTTGATCAACCAACAAGGGTATGGCCACAATCACTGCTGCACTGTCGTGCACTTGTGAGAAGTCGTTGGTAACAATCAACTGCCCGGCTGCGAAAGAGGAAGTGAGTGCCTCGGCAAGGCCGGGCTCGTTGGTTTCATATTGGCCTTCGGAAAAAACACGGTGCAGCTGCGGATTGATATCGACAGCAACTACCTGAATGCCGTTTTTAAGCATGTTGGCCACAATGGCTTGGCCAATCTTCCCGAATCCTACTACACTAATTTTTTTCATAATTTTCTTTGAACCATTTCAACGTGTTGAATACTCCCTGAGCCAGATTCACTTTGGGCTGCCAACCATACATGTCGCGCAGTTTGTTCACTTTCGGATAGCGCACACGGATCTCGGTGAAGTCCATGGGCACGAAATCAATTTTCGAATTGGAGGGTGTACCCGATAAATCGCCTGCTGCACGAATGACTTCTTCGCCCAGACTTACTGTAGAGGCTATGGCCCAGGGGTTGCCCACATTGAAGCACTCAGGGCCTTCATGCGGCTTGTTGAAGATTACCATCAGCGCTTCAATGAAGTCGGTGATGTAGCACCACGAACGAATGGCCATGCCGCTGCCTTCTATGTGAAGGTCTTTTTGCTCGAGTACGTTCTTGCAGAAATTTGCAATTGCTCCTTCGCCGATTTGGCGCGGACCGTATATGTTGAACGGACGAATGATGGTGCTCGTCCATCCGTATTCTTCGCTGTAACGGAAGATGAGTTGCTCACCGCCGATTTTACTGCCTGCATAACACCAGCGTTTGTCTTGCGGTGGGCCAATGCGCTGATACGACTCTTCGTCGACCTCCACCGCATCGGTGCCGAATGTTTCACTCGTGCTCATATCGAATATGCGCTTGATGCCGAGTTCTACCATGCACTCCAGCACGTTGTAGGTGCCGATGAGGTTTACTTTGAGGGTCTTTGCTGGGAAGTTGTAATAGTTGCTCACTCCGGCAATTGCTGCCATGTGAAAAACCATTTCAGAGCCCTCCATAGCGGCCTTCAATTGTTCTTTGTCCAGAATGTCGCCCTGGGTGAATTTCACCGAGGGATGCTCCAGAATAGAGGAGTATTTAATCGCGTTGCGATGCAGGTTGTCGAAAATGTGCACTTGGTGTCCTTCAGCAACAAGTCGCTCGGTAAGGTGCGATCCAATGAAGCCGGCGCCGCCGGTTACAAATACGTTCATAGGGTGTTTTTTGGCCTCGCGAATGTAAGCAGAAATGGGCTGCAACAGCCATTATGCAAGGCGCTCAGCTTGCTTTTGGGGAGTGGCTTTGAAACGGTCAATGCCTGCTGCTATAAACCCCGCGCAAAGCAGGAGGAAGAAAGGGTAGGAGGCGGCTAGGTAACGCTGTTCAACGAAGCCAATGTAGCTATGCGCCAAAACCAGCCCCAGAGGCAAGCACATCCACACCACGTATGCCCATTTTCTGCGTATCAGCCAAACAGCTAGTGCAATCAAACTGAGCGCGCTCAACACCGGCAGGGCGGCTAAACTGCACACCTTGATGATTTTTTGCCAGATGTTCATTTCCTGGAAGGCTGGAAATGGCAGGTCGTCGATGCGCGTTGGGAAGAGAATCATGCGCGCAAATTTGATTTTATTCAACACATGGTAGCGAAGCGGATGCGTGGTGATGTACGAATTGCGGATGAGCCGGCCTCTTTCAATAATCGATTGTTCGAGGGCCAGTGAATCGCTTTCGGATAGCGCGCCGGAGTGAAGCAGGTGATAGTCATTCTTTAGCGAGAGCAGCATAGCGGCGTCGCAACCCGGGGTGAAGTCGTCGGCTTCGAAAGGCATGGGAAGTTCTGCGGGCGAATCAAAAAACCAATGCGCTTCGCCGCCTGCAGCCCAGGGTTGGTAGTCGCCGCCACTGGCCAAAATCCATTCGCGAATGGCTGCGAAATCGGGAGTTATTTGTGCTTGGCATTCGCCAAGTGGCGCAAGCAACACCACGGTTCTTCCATAGGTGAGCTTGTTGCGAAGCGTCCATCCGCTTATGGCTAGGATGGTTGGAAGCACGAACAAGGCGGCATAGCGCAGGCTGCGTAATGAGAGGCCATTCACGATCAGAATCAAGAACGCAACTCCGGATATGACCACGAGCATGGCCGGTCGCAGCAGCACGGCCAGGCAAAGGCCAACTCCTGCCAGCAAAATGTGTCGATAGCTTCGGTCAATCGCAAAACTTGAAAAACTGAACAGGGAAAGAATGGTAATTGAAATGCACAAACTATCGGAAAGCAAGTAGTTGTTTCGGACTGCTGTGAAGGTGCTTAAACACGCCAGCAAAAAGGTGAGGTGCATGGCTCTCATTGATTGAAAGATGCGTGCAGCCAGCATGCCCAGTGTCCATGTGGCGAAAATGTCGAAGAACACCTGCAACACCACCATTGCTTGCAGGGCCATGGTTTCAGGCAGTATGAAGCGCAACGGAGCATAGAAGGGCAATAGCCCGGGCATATGACACATGCCCCCGTAGTGGCCATCGTGTATCCACGATTCTATTGGTTGGTAATATCCAAACGATTCTTTGGGCTGAAGAGCAATGTGCCCTGCGGTGGCATGTTCCGTCCATGCGTTGCTTCGAAGCGCAATGAAGAGGACAAACCAAATCACCTTTGCTGCTGCGATGGCTAGAAGCCATCGATACAATACCTCCTTTTGAATTGGGAATGCTCGGCACAAGGTTACCATTGAGCGAAAGTAATACGAAGCTGCTATTCTGGTTGGCCTGTCTCGTTAGGTTCGGAAGCGATACACCTCCCACACGAGTTTCGACATATCACGAATGGCAAGGCTGAGCGTTCTCCAACCACCGCCTTTGGGCGTTCCAAATTCTCGACGCAAATAGGCCGTTGGCATTTCAATGGGACGCACGCCTTTGCGATAGAGTTTGGCGCATATTTCACTTTCCACCAAAGAGCTAGTGAGGCGCGGTTGTATGCTGCGCAATTGCGATAGCCTGTATACTTTTACCCAGTTCACATCACGCAGGAAAATGCCCAACACATGCTGGTTGAACAGCCGGTTGCCCCAGCTCAATAGCCTGCGGTATGCGCTGTATCCCGTGTTGATGCGGTAGAATGCGTAGTAGGTATTGTCGTTGAATGGCTTCACTTCCTTCAATAATGCGAGGTCGAATTGATTGTCGCCCGGAATCGCGCAAACGTACTCTTTCGAAGCTGCTGCATATCCCGAGCGCAGAGCATTTCCGATTCCTTTGTTTACCTCGTGACGTATCAGTCGAAGCGCCGGAAACGATGCCGCCTTTTCCATCACCTCATCGGCCGTGCTGTCGCTGCTGCCGTCGTCTATCACAATCAGTTCGTAGTCGGAAGAAATATCGGGAAGTAGTTTGCAACACAAGTCAATCACACGGCCAATATTGCCTGCTTCGTTGTAGCAGAAAACAATCAAAGAAAGCGAGATTTTTGGTTGCATGGTTTTTTGTGCAGCGCAAATCAAATCCGAAAATCAATACAAACTAGCAGATTCGTGCTTGAATTGTTATGGTTGATTCAACTGTTCGTTTTTGCTTGACAAAAAAAATAGGCACGCATGCAATGCGAATAATTATTTCGTGCAATAGGGCACGCATGCAATGCGTGCCTACCGTCAATTTTGCGAAGGGCTACCTATCACCTATCACCTATCACCTATCACCTATCACCTATTACCT
>JBILIX010000259.1:0-3776 GCA_044368835.1 Flavobacteriales bacterium
GTGCTGCTGCTTAATCCGGATACCGTAGTCGAAGAAGATACCTTCAAGAAGGTTGTTGAATTCATGGACGCACACCCCGATGCCGGAGGCCTCGGCGTAAAGATGGTGGACGGGAAAGGTATTTTCCTTCCTGAATCGAAACGCGGATTGCCATCACCCGAAACATCCTTCTACAAGATTTTTGGAATCTCGAAATTGTTTCCGCGCTCAGCTCGATTTAACCGATATCACTTGGGGCATCTCAGCAATGAGGAGGTGCATGAAATCGAAATCTTATCGGGCGCGTTCATGCTGATGCGCAAGCAGGCATTGGATAAGGTGGGGCTGCTCGATGAGGAGTTTTTCATGTACGGTGAAGACGTAGACCTTTCATGGCGCATCATTCTAGGTGGATGGAAGAACTATTACTATCCTGGCACACGCATCATACACTACAAGGGTGAAAGCACCAAGAAGGGTAGCCTCAATTACGTGTTCGTTTTTTATAACGCGATGGCCATTTTCGCTCGTAAGCATTTTTCGCAACAACACGCAGCTACCTACTCCGCCATCATAAAACTAGCCATCTGGATTCGCGCGTTCTTGGCCATCCTCAATCGTTTTGTAAAACGCGTCAGCCTCCCATTGGCCGATGGTGCGCTGCTCTATTTTTCCATGCTCGCTATCAAGAATATGTATGCGGTATCGCAACACAAGGTGTATGATGTTGCTTTAGTAATGCCTGCCTTCCTGGCTTACATCGCTGTTTGGATGTCTGCTGTGTGGATAGGCGGTGGTTACGACAAGCCTCTGAAGCCCCTGCGTACACTCAAGCCTGTAGCTGTGGGCACAGCCGTCATTCTCATTGCTTATTCATTGTTGCCCGAGAATTTGCGTTTCTCGCGCGCACTTATTTTACTTGCAATGCTCGATGCAGCGTGCATTTTTGTAATCAATCGCACGTTGTGGAATTTGATTTTCCAGCGCTCCACGGGTTGGCGCGTGAAGTCGGATGCCAATGTGGTAATTGTAGGCAGTGCTTCAGAAGTGAATCGCGTAAAACAAATGCTGGAACAAATTCAGCGCGCAACGCTGCACGTCATTGACATTCGTCCGGAAGGCAACACGCACGTTGTGCAGCATGAGTTAACGCTCCAGAATTTGGAGGAAGTCATCCGGGTGCATCAAATCGACCAGGTCATTTATTGTGCGCGCGACATGTCGTCGTCAGATATCATTGCATCCATGAGCAGCGTTGGCGACAAGCGTGTGGAGTTCAAAATTGCACCTCCAGAAAGTTTATACATCATTGGTTCCGGAAGCATCGAGTCGACGGGCGATGGCAGCATGATGGATGTGAACTCAGTGCAGTTGGTTTCGAACCGAAGAATCAAACGCATTCTGGACGTATCGATAGCAGTCTGGGTGTTGTTGTTGTCTCCGTGCATGCTGTTCTTTCAAAAACGCCCGCTTCAACTCATCCCCAACGCTGCAAATGTGCTGCTGGGTAAATATACTTGGGTTGCTTATGCTGCCGGTCCAAGCGAGCAGGCCAAGCTTCCGGCAATTAAAAGAGGCATACTGGCTACGACAACGTCCTCAGACGAAACCCACAAGCGAAAAATGGACGTGCTATACGCAAAGGACTATCGTGTCTCAAACGATTTGCGCATCATCTGGAGCAAACTTGCACACTTGGGTTCGTAATTTTTTGCATGTTGAATTATTAAGTGTAGAAAACACACTTAACTTGGACTCACCAAACCTAAACCACGCTATGAAGCGAATTCTACTACTTTGTGTTTTGGCATTGATGGGAATCTCATCTCTGCAATCCCAAACCACAGTCAAAAAAACCGTTCTCCAGGCCTTTTGGTGGGACTATTATAACAACAACTACCATGAGCGTTGGGCCAATTATTTGACCGAGCTCGCCCCGCGACTGAAGTCGATGGGCATCGATGCTATTTGGATTCCACCAAGTTCGAAAAACAGAAGTTCAGGGTATGTGGGCTATGCACCATTCGATCATTACGATTTGGGCGATAAGTTTCAAAAGGGAAATACGCGCACTCGTCTCGGTACGAAAGACGAGTTGCTTCGCATGATTGCGGTGATGCACGCCAATGGAATTGAGGTTATTCAAGACGTAGTGCTCAATCACGTTAATGACGCAGGAAGTTCATTAGGTAGCGGTGGTGTGGATCCCGCGCCACTGTCTATGGTCACGGAAAGCGGTTACAAGAATTTCCGTTATGTATCTTATTCCACACCTGCTGCCAATGAAGCACAATCCAACTATTGGAATCGCAGTGGTCGGTGGTCAAAGAATTTCACCAACTTTTATCCGAATCAATACAACAATTGCACAACAGGCGATATCTGTACTTCGTATTTCGGACCCGATGTGAGCTACGAAAGCACGGCTTTTGGACCAAGTTCAAACGTGGTTGGATTTAATCCGGCTCAAGCATCTAACTACATGCGCGATGGTGCACGAAATTGGATGATGTGGTTGAAAAAACAAACGGCTGTTGACGGCTTCCGCTGGGATGCAGTGAAGCATTTTCCTACTTACGTGCAAGAAGACTTGAGCTACAACGTGAAGTACATTTTGCCGGCATGGTGCAAGGGCGGTGAGTCTATGTTCAATGTGGGTGAATGGGTAGGCAGTAAGAATGATCTGGATAATTACGTCAATGCCATTGCGGCGCCTTCCGGAGAAAAAATGATGGGCTCGTTTGATTTTGGTCTGCGTGCATTCGATCCTTCCGGTGGACTCTATGGTATGGTATACGGAATGGGTAATTTCAATATGGCAAGTTTGCCTGGTGCTCAGCAAAGCCAGCGTGTTCATTATTATACAAGCACAAACACCTACGTGCATCGCACGGTGCCTTTCGTGAATAACCACGACACCTTCCGCCCGCAACTTAGCAATTCAGGAAACTATTCAGGTTGGAATACAGGATCGGAATTGTCGGCACACATCGAACCGAACGAACCGCGCTTATCTGCGGCCTATGCAATCATGATGGCCATGGATGGAAATCCACAGCTGTTTTTCGAAGACTTATTCGACATCGGCTACAATGGCAACCGCTGGACACACGACCCGAAGTCTTCCACCAGTCTTCCAGCGCGCTCCGACTTGATGAATCTGTTGTGGTGCCATCAGACGCTCAACTTCAAGGCAGGTGCTTATCAGGTGCCATACTCCGATCAAGATTATTTGGTGATTGTGCGCGCAGGCAAAGCAGTAATTGGCGTAACAGACAATTGGACAACCTGGCAAAACCGCACGGTCTTCACAGGATTCCCTGCCGGTACTGTTTTGAAAGATTACTCCGGCGCCAATGGAACAGCAACGGTGACTGTTGATGCCGCGGGAAATGCTGCTATCAATACACCGCCGGTAAATCCTACACTCAATACGGCCGGTCGTCGCGGATACAGCGTATGGGCTCCCGTAGGACAAGACGCTGCTGTTTACAACCCCACCCGCAATGTGCGCACAACGCAAGAATGGGAAATGGCCAACGACCTGGGTGATAGCCATGTGAGTTCACTGGGGCAAGGTGGCGCAATACCTGCCAACTCAACGAATTTCAGGACGGTAGGGCGAATTTTTGTCCAAAGCGGTAAGCTCGTTACCTATATCGTTTATCCCGAAAACGCAACCAAAAGTTTGTTCGTCGGCTTATACAATGCAGCCGGCACATTGCTTTCCTCTAAATCAGGTTTGGGCACACTTACTCGAAATTACACTCCGAACTTCACGGGTTGGATTACCCTCC
>JBILIX010000029.1:0-12431 GCA_044368835.1 Flavobacteriales bacterium
ATTGAATGGCTGGAAGATTTCTTGAAGGACTATGCGGGAGCCATTGTGCTCATTTCCCACGACCGCACGTTTCTGGATAATGTTACCATTCGCACAATCGAGATTACGAAGGGAAAGGTATATGACTATAAGTTCTCGTACAGCAAATACATAGTTCAGCGTCAAGATGAAGTAGAGCGCCAGGAAGCGGCCGCAAAGAATCAGCAGAAGTACATTGAAGATACTCAAAAGCTTATTGATAAGTTCCGCGCGAAGAAGGACAAGGCAGCGTTTGCCCAGACCTTGATTCGTAAGTTGGAGAAGCTCGATAAAATTGAGGTGGATGATATCGATGGCTCCAAGGTGCGCATCAGTTTTCCACCGGCGCCGCATGCCGGAAAGATTATTCTGGAGGGCAAGGCACTCGGAAAGGCTTATGGCGAAAATCGCTTGTTCAGTGGAGTCGACGTTACCATTGCGCGCGGAGAAAAAATTGCGTTGGTCGGAAAGAATGGTGTAGGAAAGAGCTCGCTGATTCGTATGATTATGCGAAAGGAGCAGCATGAGGGAGATTTCACACCGGGCTATAGTGTCAGCATCGGTTATTACGCCCAGAATCAAAGCGACGAGTTGGATGGTACCAAGACTGTTTTCGAAACCATCGACGATGAGGCTGTGGGAGATGTTCGAAAGAGTGTTCGATCAATGCTCGGTGCATTTTTGTTTAGTGGTGACGACGTGGATAAGAAGGTGAGGGTATTAAGCGGCGGCGAGAAGGCCAGACTGGCCTTATGTAAACTACTGCTTCAGCCGTATAACTTTTTGGTGCTGGATGAACCGACCAACCACTTGGATCTTGCTTCTAAAGAGGTGCTGAAACAGGCGTTGATGCGTTACGATGGAACATTGCTCGTTGTAAGTCACGACCGTGATTTTTTGAATGGACTCACCAACATGGTTTATGAAATTAAACCTGACAGGTTGCGCATGTGGGAGGGTGATGTCCTCGACTTTCTCAAGGAGAAGAAAGCGGAATCGATTGCTTTGTTTGAGAAAGCCAAGCCTGCAGTGGTGGAGAAGAAGCCCGCCGATGTTGCGGAAATACAGGGTAATCAACCCTCACGCGATGAACTTCGGGAGCGCGAAAAGCAAAAGAAGAAGCTCGAAACGCAATTGCAAAAATGCGAACGCGATATTGAACGCTTGGAAGCTTCTATCGCTGCAATGAACATTGAAATTGCAGAATTGGATTATACCGATACGGATACATCCAAGAAAAAATTGGATGCTTATGCCGCGCTCAAGTCAGAGCTTGATGCTGTGATGAAGCAATGGGAAGAAACCGGAACGTTGCTTTCCGATTTCTAAAATCATTTTACGTTATTGAATATTATGCTTCTTGTCCGTGGCAGGCCTTGAATTTCTTGCCACTTCCACATGGGCATGGATCGTTTCTTCCAATGCGAACTTCCGCCTTCACAGGTTCTGCTTTTAGAGCAGGAGCTTGCGGCATTCCTTGCTGTGGTTGATTGGTAGGTTGTTGACCTACCACAACGCGCTGTTGCAAATTCAAACTTTCCGCTTTTTGCGTGTTGAGTCGGGCAGGCTCGGGTGCCTTGGGAGCAGGTGCCTGTCTTACTTGTTCTTGCTGGCCTTGCGGCAAGCGAGCGTGCATGAGGAAGCCTGTCAATTCACCATTCACTTTAGCAATTAAACTCTTGAATAGGCGATAGCTTTCAAGTTTGTAGATGAGAAGTGGATCTTTTTGCTCATGCGACGCGAATTGAACGTTGCCTCGAAGGTCATCCATGTCGCGCAAATGCTCTTTCCAACTTTGGTCTATCATGGCCAGCGTTATTCCCTTCTCCAGTGCATCCACTATTTCGCTGCAGTTGCTCTGAAACGCCTTTTCTAGGTTAACCGCAACTTGAACTGTTTTGCGTGCATCGCTGAATGGTATAGCAATGTTGGTGAAGCCTTGCGTGTTGTTCTCATACACGTTTTTAATAACAGGAAACGCTTCGCGCTTAATCTCTTCAACACGATTTTTATATCGCGTCTCAACAGCCTGATAGGTTTTCTGGGCGATGTCATCCATTTTGCCCGTTGCAAACTCTTCTTGGCTCACAGCGGGCTCTATTCCAAACAAACGAAGAACATCGATTTTATAGCCATCATAGTTTTTGACCGGATGATTTTGTTCTACAGAACCATCGGCTAGGTCGTAGAACATGTTGTCGATGTCAAGTTTGAGACGTTCACCGAACAGTGCGTGCTTTCTGCGCTTGTAGATAACTTCACGCTGAGCATTCATCACGTCATCGTATTCCAACAAGCGCTTGCGAATGCCAAAGTTGTTTTCTTCGACTTTCTTCTGCGCGCGTTCAATGCTGGAAGTAATCATGCTGTGTTGAATCACTTCACCTTCTTTCAGACCGAGCCTGTCCATCATTTTGGCAATACGATCACTTCCGAAAAGGCGCATCAAATCGTCTTCCAGCGACACATAGAATTGAGATGAACCGGGATCACCTTGGCGACCTGCGCGTCCGCGCAACTGACGGTCTACGCGGCGCGAATCGTGGCGCTCGGTTCCGATAATAGCCAAACCGCCTGCAGCTTTTACTTCAGCGGTCAATTTGATGTCGGTACCACGGCCTGCCATGTTGGTTGCAATGGTTACGGTGCCCGAGCGGCCCGCCATCGCAACAATGTCTGCTTCTTTCTGGTGAAGTTTTGCGTTCAATACTTGGTGGTCGATGTTGCGCAGGCGGAGCATCTTCGAGAGCAATTCGCTGACTTCAACAGTCGTTGTGCCTACCAACACAGGTCTGCCGGCTGCTCGGAGTTCAGCAATTTCCTCAATTACGGCATTGTACTTTTCGCGCTTGGTCTTGTAGACCTTGTCTTCCATGTCTTTTCTGGCGATAGCTCGGTTGGTAGGAATAACCATCACATCCAATTTGTAGATACTCCAGAGTTCACCTGCTTCGGTCTCTGCGGTACCCGTCATACCGGCCAATTTGTGATACATGCGGAAGTAATTCTGCAGTGTAATCGTTGCATAGGTTTGCGTTGCGGCCTCTACGCGCACGTTTTCCTTCGCTTCAATGGCTTGGTGCAAACCGTCGGAGTAGCGACGGCCTTCCATGATGCGGCCTGTTTGCTCGTCAACAATTTTCACTTTGTTATCCATCAGAACGTAGTCAACATCCTTCTCAAACAAAGCGTATGCTTTCAGTAGTTGATTGATGGTGTGAATGCGCTCGCTCTTTATGCTGTAGTCGCGCATCAAATCATCTTTCGCTTTGGTCTTTTCTTCATCCGATTTCCCACTCGTTTCGATTTCTGCCAGCACGGTGCCCAAATCGGGAAGGGAGAAGAATTGGTCGTCTTCCATGTTGCGCGAAATCAATTGAATTCCTTTTTCGGTAAGTTCAATTTGATTGTGTTTTTCGTCGATCACAAAGAAGAGTTCTGCATCGACTTTATGCATGTCGCGCTGGTTGTCTTGCAGGTATTGACCTTCGGTTTTGAGCAACTGAGCTTTGATGCCTTCTTCGCTCAGGAACTTGATGAGCGCCTTGTTTTTGGGCAACGCTCTGTAAGCGCGATAGAGAGCCAGTGCTCCTTCCGCTGAATCGTCTTTGGAGGGAGATCCACTTTCCGGGCTGAGTTTCTTTTTTGCTAGCGTAATGAAGTCGTTTGACGCACCCTTCTGTGCGTTCATCAGCAGCTGCACTTTGGGTTTGAGTGCATCGAATTCCTGATCGTCTCCTTTTGGAGTTGGACCGGAAATAATAAGAGGTGTTCGTGCCTCATCGATGAGAACACTATCTACTTCATCTACGATTGCGAAGTGGTGCTTGCGCTGCACGAGTTGTGCGGCATCCACCGCCATATTGTCGCGCAGGTAGTCGAAGCCAAATTCATTGTTCGTTCCGAAGGTAATATTGGCGCGGTAAGCATTTCTGCGGGCCGTGCTGTTGGGTTGGTGTCGGTCGATGCAGTCAACAGATAATCCATGGAATTCATAAAGCGGCCCCATCCATTCGGAGTCACGCTTTGCCAGGTAATCGTTTACGGTTACTACGTGTACACCACGTCCGGCAAGGGCGTTCAGGAATACAGGCAATGTAGCGACCAGCGTTTTACCTTCACCCGTGCCCATTTCGGCAACCTTGCCTCGGTGCAGAGCAATACCACCTATAAGCTGCACATCGTAGTGCACCATGTCCCAAGTGGTGCGGTTACCGGCAGCAATCCAGTTGTTTTTCCAAATGGCAGATTCGCCTTCGATGGTGACATAATCTTTTGAAGCAATGGTTGCCAATTGCTTATCGAAATCGCTGGCTGTAAGACGTATCTCAGCGTTTTCTTTGAGTCGACGAGCTGTTTCTCGAACGATGGCAAATGTTTCCGGGAGTATTTCAATGAGAACCTCTTCTATCTGCTTGTCGATGTCCTTTTCAAGCTTATCGATTTGAGCGAAGATGGCTTCTTTTTGTTCGAGCTCTGTTCCGGGTAAGGCTTCGGCTTGGACTTTCAGTTGAGCAACTTCTTCTTCTCCGGATGCTATGCGAGTTTTGATTTGTAGTTTGAGCTTTTCGGTGCGGCTGCGCAATTCGTCGTGCGAAATGGCAGTGAGGCTTTGACCGAATTGTTTGATTTGTTCAACAACCGGGTTAATATCCTTCAGGTCCTGCTGCGATTTGTCGCCCAGAATTTTCTTGAGGATTTTATTGATAGTTCCAATCATAATGTGAAGTATAACCTGTTCCTTAAAAGAACGGTGCAAATTTAGTATGCTGCGGGCCGCGGCGAAGCGAAAAATAGTGCCATCGGACGGTTAACTGACAGGCTGTCGCTTACGGGCGTGTTGTGGTGGTTAGTCACTGATAATCATGCGTGATGGTTGTCATGTTAAAAAGTAAGCTCGGTTGTCAATTGTTTCTTTTCTAGTTCAAGCAGATTTTGGATAACCTTTGACATTATCCAACCGGAGGATTTTCGAACAGCTTAACTGATTGATTTTCTCAGGGAAAGATAACCTAGTACATTACCTTTTTAGTTGTTAACCGAACCAAAAACGCCCGAAATGGAATCAGTGGCTGAAATTGCATTGCAAGAAAACATGACTCTACACACAGAGGAACCCATTCTCACAGAGAATCCCGATCGATTTGTATTATTCCCGATAGTTCACCATGACATTTGGCACTTCTACAAGAAGAGTGAAGCCAATTTCTGGACTGCTGAGGAGATTGACCTGGAAGCCGATTTGGTTGACTGGAATACGAAGCTCACCAACGACGAGCGTCATTTCATTAAGCATGTGCTAGCGTTTTTTGCAGCTAGCGACGGCATCGTGAATGAGAATTTGGCCGAGAACTTCGTGCGTGAAGTTCAATACACCGAGGCGAAGTTTTTCTACGGGTTTCAGATTATGATGGAGAACATTCACAGCGAAACGTATTCGTTGTTGATTGACACCTATATCAAAGACACGAAGGACAAAGCGTATTTGTTCAAGGCGGTTGATACGCTCGATTGTGTTCGCAAGAAGGCGGATTGGGCGTTGCGTTGGATTAAGAACGGAACTTTTGCAGAGCGTCTTGTGGCTTTTGCAGCGGTGGAAGGAATCTTTTTCAGTGGTTCATTCTGCAGCATTTTCTGGCTGAAGAAGCGTGGATTGATGCCGGGCTTGACTTTTTCGAATGAGTTGATCAGCCGTGACGAAGGATTGCATTGTGATTTCGCTTGTTTGTTATACAATAAGCACATCATCAATAAACTATCGAATCAACGTATTCTGGAAATCATTACGAATGCAGTAGAAATTGAGAAGGAGTTCATAATCGATGCCTTGCCGGTGAAACTCATTGGCATGAACAGCGACTTGATGGCGCAGTACATTGAGTTTGTTGCCGACCGTTTGTTGGCAGAATTGGGCAACGACCGGGTGTATAACAAGAGCAATCCTTTCGATTTTATGGAAATGATTTCTCTTCAAGGAAAAACCAACTTTTTCGAGAAGCGAGTAGGCGATTACCAAAAGGCGGGTGTGTTGGCCGATAAGGATAAGCAGACCTTCTCGCTGGACGAGGATTTTTAAGCGCGTTATCGGCTCTTAAGAAAAAATAGAAGAGCAAACAAAATAAGTTTTCACATTTTATCGATGTGAATAATTACCTCCGGATTCTTAAAAACAACCCCTGTTGTTTTTTTGAGAATTCGCCACCTAAACACTTTCATTGCACTCTCGTTTGGGAGCAATCTTTT
This sequence comes from Flavobacteriales bacterium, assembly GCA_044368835.1. Lineage (GTDB taxonomy): Bacteria > Bacteroidota > Bacteroidia > Flavobacteriales_D > Sanyastnellaceae > JAIBBG01. The sequence continues at coordinate 6,262 of JBILIX010000029.1, forward strand.
CTCGACAAAAAGATTGTTGTAAAGCGAGTTGTCCTCTGCGGAAGCATGAGGGTATTAGCCAAGCCCACCGAAAGTGGGTGCCTCAAAGGGAAGGGAACCTGTTGGGGTATTAAGTAGGAAAATCCCGACTAAACACAATTCAAAAAAAACTAACTATATGTTCGTTGTAAAAAGAGATGGCCATAAGGAGACGGTGAAGTTCGACAAGATCACCGCACGCGTTGCCAAGCTGTGCTACGGTTTAAATCCCATTGTTGACTCCGTAAAGGTTGCCATGAAGGTAATTGAAGGAGTTTACGACGGTGTTACAACCAGCGAGCTCGACAACTTGGCGGCTGAAATTGCTGCTACCAACACTGCTACGCACCCCGACTATGCCTTGCTTGCTTCGCGTATTGCGGTGAGCAACCTGCACAAAAACACGAAGAAATCATTCAGTCAGGTGATGACTGACTTGTATTACTACCTGGACCCAAAGACAGGTGCCAATGCAGGTTTGATTGCGGACGATGTGTACAAGGTGATTATCGATAATGCGCCCATTTTGGACAGCACAATCATCTATGACCGCGATTTCAATTTTGATTACTTCGGTTTCAAAACATTGGAGCGTTCGTATTTGTTGAAGATGAACAGCAAGGTTGCCGAGCGTCCACAGCAGTTGTTCATGCGCGTTGCCGTTGGTATTCACAAGGAAGATATTACCGAGGCAATCAAGACTTACAACATGCTGAGCGAAGGTTGGTTTACACACGCTACGCCAACGTTGTTTAACGCGGGTACTCCGAAACCACAAATGAGCTCATGCTTCTTGTTGCAAATGCAAAGCGATAGCATCGAAGGTATCTACAATACACTCAAGCAAACCGCACTCATTTCACAAAGTGCCGGCGGTATTGGTTTGAGCATTCACAACGTGCGCGCTAAAGGTTCATACATTAAAGGAACCAACGGAACTAGCAATGGTATTGTGCCCATGTTGAAGGTGTTCAACGATACAGCTCGTTACGTAGATCAGGGTGGTGGAAAGCGCAAGGGGTCTTTTGCTATTTACCTCGAGCCATGGCATGCGGATGTATATGATTTTCTCGATCTGAAGAAGAACCACGGTAAAGAAGAATCACGTGCGCGTGATTTGTTCTATGCCTTGTGGATTCCGGATTTGTTCATGCAGCGTGTGAAGGAAGATGGAGTGTGGACATTGATGTGCCCCAATGAGTGCCCCGGATTGTCGGACGCATGGGGTCCGGAATTTGAAGCGCTCTACACAAAGTACGAAACAGAAGGTAAGGGACGTCAAACCATCAAAGCGCAAGATTTGTGGTTCAAGATTCTCGAGTCGCAAATTGAAACCGGTACTCCTTACATGCTCTATAAAGATGCTGCCAACAGCAAGAGCAACCAAAAGAATCTGGGCACTATCAAGAGCTCCAACCTCTGCACGGAAATTATGGAGTACACAGCTCCTGATGAGATTGCAGTGTGCAATTTGGGTTCTATCGCATTGCCTAAGTTTGTGAAGGATGGCAAGTTTGATCATCATAAATTGTTTGATGTGGCTTACCAACTCACGATTAACCTGAATAAGATAATTGACGGCAACTTCTATCCGGTGCCCGAAACCAAGAAGAGCAACATGCGTCACCGCCCTATCGGAATTGGTGTGCAGGGCTTGGCAGATGCCTTCATTCTGATGCGTTATCCATTCGATGGCGCGGAGGCACGTCAAATGAACAAGGAAGTTTTCGAGACCATTTACTACGCAGCGGCTACTGCCTCGAAGGATTTGGCCAAGCTGGATGGTGCGTACGAGACGTTCCCCGGTTCGCCTGCAAGCCAAGGCATTCTTCAGTTCGATATGTGGAATGTAGCACCTACTTCACGCTGGGAGTGGGATGTATTGAAAGAAGAAATCAAGGAACATGGTATGCGTAATTCGCTGTTGTTGGCTCCAATGCCAACGGCTAGTACAGCTCAGATTTTGGGTAACAACGAGTGCTTTGAACCTTATACAAGCAATATCTACACACGCCGCGTTTTGGCCGGTGAGTACATCATCGTAAACAAGCATTTGCTGCGCGACTTGGTGAATTTGGGCTTGTGGAATGAAGACTTGAAAAACAAATTGATTTCAGCGAATGGCTCGGTGCAGAACATCGAAGAAATTCCGGACAATTTGAAGGCTTTGTACAAAACAGCATGGGAGCTTTCGCAGAAAGCCATCATCGATATGTCAGCTGATCGTGGTGCATACATCTGCCAGAGCCAATCATTGAATGTGTTCATGGAGAATGCGAACTTCGGTAAACTATCGTCGATGCACTTCTATGCATGGGAGCGCGGTTTGAAAACCGGCATGTACTATCTGCGCACGAAGGCAGCGACAGACGCAATCAAGTTCACCGTTGACAAGAAATACAAAACAGAAGCTATCCCTGCGCAGGCTGAAACAGTTATGGCGAAAGCCACAGCGGCAGCGTATGCGGTAGAGCCAGCCATGGTAGAGCCACAATCAGCCCAGATGACTCTTGAAATGTCGGCAACGGCAGGAATGAGTGCAGAAGAGATTGCGCACAACCAAGCTGCAATTTCTTGTTCACTCGACAATCCTGATTCATGTGAGATGTGCAGCGGCTAGAAATCGCTAAAGCACAGTTTTCAAATGAACTGAGCGTAAGCCTTGTGATAACCGTTGATTAACGAATTACCCCGGAGGAAACTCCGGGGTTTTTTTATTGAGAGAATGGCATCGAAAGGTGTAAAAGAGTGCATCTTTGTGGCTCACATAACATCACCACGAAACATGTCAAAACAACTCTGGATTATGGATCCTGCGCACAGTGAGGTTACTTTCAAAGTGCGCCATATGATGATCACCAACGTTAGCGGAACATTTGAGAATAGCACGGGCTCAATGAATTCGGATGCACCGGATTTTTCGGATGCAGAATTGCAGTTTGAAGCAGAGGTAGCGTCTATTAATACGCGCAACAGTCAGCGCGATGAGCACTTGCGCACGAATGAATTTTTCGATGCAGCTTCTCACCCATCCTTGCGTTTTGATTCAGGAAAGTTGGAGAAGACAGGTGATAAGAATTATGTGCTGAATGGCGATATCACCATCCGTGGTGTTAAAAAGGCTATTTCTATGCAAGTGAATTATACCGGTTTAGTGGTTGATCCATGGGGTCTTACAAGAGCCGGATTTGAAATTTCCGGGTCGTTGATGCGCGCAGATTTTGGCTTGCATTGGAACGCTAATACGGAGGATGGCAGCATTGTACTTTCTGATGAGGTGAAGCTCCTCATCAACGTGCAGATGATTAAGCAGGTATAAGCACAGGCTTTATCATGGCTCTTGAAGACAGTGCATTCATCCGAAAGGCGTTTAAAACGGAGAAGGAAATTCACATTGCCTTGGGCTTCCTGTTGGGATGTCTGATTTCGGCGCTCATTACTTACATTGAGGCTGAATGGTCGTTGACTGAAATTACCCTTGCCGGTTTGTGGCAGGTTCACATCAGCACCCCAGCCTGCTGGGTGGCCGATTTGGCGCCGTTTGCCATTGCATTTTATTCTTGGTTTGGCAGTAGAAAAATAGACATTGCCAATCGAGCGGCTACCGATGCCAACGAGCGCTACGAGCAAATGGCGGTGCTGCGGCATATGGCCGAAAGTTCGAGTCGCTCGAAGAGTGAGTTTTTGGCGAATATGTCGCATGAAATTCGGACACCGATGAATGCCATCATCGGAATGAACTATCTGATGGGCAAAACGCCCTTGAGTGAAAAGCAAGTTGACTACCATCGGAAGATCGATGTATCGGCCAAGAACCTGCTTCGCATTATCGATGATATTCTGGATTTTTCGAAGATAGAAGCCGGTAAGCTTACACTTGAAGCCGACACTATGGCAATTGCAGAGGTGGTTTCGGAAGTGGCCGACGCTGTGAATGTAAAACTGCAGCACAAATCGGAAGTTGAGTTTATCACGTATGTAGATGTGGCTATACCACGCTATGTATTGGGTGATGGTTTGCGATTACGCCAGGTGTTGCTCAACCTAACGGATAATGCAGCGAAGTTTACCGAGCGCGGTGAAATTCGTGTGATGGCAAAGCTGCTGAAATCACTGCCATATGGGTGCATTGTGAATTTCAGTATTCGAGATTCCGGAATCGGTATTACAGAAACACAACTCAATAATCTGTTCAATCCGTTTCAACAGGCCGACTTGTCGACCACACGGAAGTATGGTGGAACAGGCCTGGGTTTGACGATTTGTCGCCGCATCGTAGAGATGATGGATGGTGAGCTCACGGCAACGAGTGAATCGGGCGTTGGCTCAGAGTTTACCTTCAATGCGTTTTTCTCAAATGCAGAAGCACCTGAAGAAGCGTTGCCGATGCCCAATTATGGCTTGACCGCATTGCTCGCAGATGACTCTGAAAGTGCGCGCATGGTATTAAGAGAGATGCTGGAGTCGCTTGGATTCAATGTACTCGTAGCCGAGAACGCTCCGGATGCAAAAAAAATCTGGAATGAAGTGTTGGAGCGTGGAGAAGAAATCGCACTGCTTGTGGTTGATTGGAAGATGCCCGGTATGACCGGTTTGGAATTGGTAAAGGATATCAAGGACGGTGCCCCCGAAAAAGTGCCATCGGTAGTAATGGTTACATCACATGGTGCGGAAGCTGTGCGCGACGCACTCAATAAGAATTTGGTGGATGGCCTTCTGATAAAGCCAATCGGAATTTCTACGTTGAATGACACCATCGCAGATGTGTTACAACAGGATCAAAGGCGTATTCGATCGAAACGAGAAGAAGTTGACTATATGGGGTTGTACAGGCAGCATCTGAAAGGAGTTCGCTTGCTTCTAGTGGAAGACAATGAGATAAACATGGATCTCGCCACTGAACTACTTGAAGATGTTGGCGCACATGTAGATTCTGCCGTAAATGGAATTATGGCTGTTGAAATGGCACAGGGACAGTCGTATGATTTGGTGCTGATGGACATTCAGATGCCCGAGATGGACGGCCTAACTGCTACTCGCGAAATTAGAAAGCGCGTGAAGGCTGAAGAGTTGCCGATTGTTGCCATGACGGCACATGCTATAAAGGGCGAGTATGAAAAGAGTTTGGCAGCCGGCATGAACGACCACATCACGAAGCCCATCGATCCCGATGTGCTGTACAGAACGTTGGTCAAACACATTCGAGGTATTTCGATTGACTCTGTAACAACGGGGGGGGCCGAGAAGACAAAGTCGGCTATTCAAATAGCGGGATTGAAATACGAAGAAGGATTGAAGCGGTCGGGTTCGAAGAAAGCATCTTATCATGCGTTGCTGCTGAAGTTTGGTAATCGGTATGTGAACGTTGCCACTGAAGTGCGCACGATGGTGATGAATAGTGACGTAGCCGGTTTGGCCGACTATCTGCACACGCTTGCAGGAGTAAGCGGCAATGTTGGGGCAACGGATGTGTATGAGTTATCGAGCAAACTCTCGGGTCAATTGAAGTCTTCAAAGGAGGCAGGAGAGAAAAAAATTCGTGTTGATCTCATCTCACAAATGCAATTGTTGACCGTGAAGTTGGATGAACTGATTCAATCTATTCGAGATAAGGTAAAGCCGGAAGTTGCCACAAGAGATACTGCAAAAGAAACAGTAGAGAGAAATTGGAGTGAGTTTGCCATTCAATTGAAAGCGTCCATATCCGAAAACGATTCTGTTGCGTTGGATATGATTGACGAGGCGTTATCCAATGGCGGTGATGGAGCTACCGTGAATTGCCTGAAGGAGGTTCAAACGTCCCTGTCTGATTTCAATTTTGACCAGGCACTTGATCAAATCAACCGAGGTATAGAGCAAGGGTTGTTTCGTTAATTCAAGTCATCGCCGCGCAACGCTCTGAAGTGTTTGCGCGCTTCCACTACATAAAGACTTGCGGGAAATTCAGTGATCAGTTTCTCGAATAGCGACATTGCTTTTGCATTGTCTTTATAGACTTGCTCTTGCAACAACGCCAGCTTGAATAACGCATCGTCGGCGGTGATGTCTGCGAAGTGAAGGTCAACCACGTTTTGGTATAAATCTCTGGCCAAATCGAATTGTGCTTGCTTCATATAAATGGAAGCCTTCAGCATTTTGATTTCGTCGGTGAG
>JBILIX010000260.1:0-3764 GCA_044368835.1 Flavobacteriales bacterium
TACGCCATTTACACAACCGTCTTGATTGGGGCGCTGTTGCCGGTTATTCGTAAGGGTAATCCATGAGTGAATTGCTAACATACCGCGCTATCGGTTTGATGAGCGGTACTTCGCTCGACGGGCTGGACATTGCACATTGCACCTTTTACTGCGGTAGTTCCTGGAGTTTTGAATTGCATCATGCCGCCACTATTCCGTATGACGAAGAGTGGCGAAAAAGGCTGCGAGAGGCGCATACATTGAGCGGTCGCGAATTGGCACAACTCAACGTAGAGCTCGGAATACAGCACGGTGATTGGGTTGCTGAATTTATTGAATGCAATGAAGCGAAGGTCGATTTCATTGCCTCGCACGGGCACACGGTTTTTCATAAACCCGAAGCGGGCCTAACCCTGCAAATAGCGAGTCCGGCGCATATTGCAGCCAAAACCGGTTGTGATGTGATAGCCGATTTTCGCACAACGGATGTTGCGCTTGGAGGACAAGGCGCTCCGTTGGTTCCGATAGGCGATTTGCTTTTATTCGATTCCTATCCGATTTGCTTGAACCTAGGAGGTATTGCGAACATGTCGGTTAAGGATGGCTCGGGCATCAAGGCGTTTGATATCGGTCTATGCAACATGGCGCTCAATCACGTTGCGGAGCAAATGGGGTTGTCGTTTGACCGTGACGGTGCAATCGCGCAGGAAGGCCAAGTAAATGAAGCCTTGTTGAATGAGCAGAATGCGCTTGAATTTTTTCACCAATCACCCCCCAAGTCCTTGGGCAAGGAGTTTTGGTTAACCGAATTTTTACCGATTGTGGAACTAGCGCAATTGAACGAACGCGATTTATTGCGAACCTTTGTTGAGCATATCGCCGTTCAGATTGGCCGCTCGATTTCGAGCTATGCATCGGGCAATGTGCTCGTAACCGGCGGCGGAGCTCACAACAGTTTTCTTATAGAACGCATTCAAGCACACACCCATCATACGTTGATTGTTCCTGAAAAGGGAATCGTCGATTTTAAAGAGGCGTTGATTTTTGCTTTTCTCGGGGCCTTGCGCTTGAGTGGCAAGAGCAATTCTCTGTCTACCGTTACCGGTGCACTGCGCGACAGTTTGGGAGGCGCAGTTTATAGCGCACGATAGCCTTTCCCGCTCTACTTTAGTCGCGGAAAATTCGATTTATGAAAGACTTATTGGCCAAGTACGAAAGCAAACGACCTGAAATTGTTTTCGAATGGAAAGACCCTTTTACCACAGCGGAAGGCTGGGTAGTGATTAACTCCTTGCGCGGAGGTGCTGCGGGAGGCGGCACACGCATGCGCGTCGGATTGGATAAACGCGAGGTAGAGTCGTTGGCAAAAACGATGGAGATAAAATTTACCGTAAGCGGTCCGCAGATTGGCGGCGCCAAGAGTGGTATCAACTTCGACCCGCGCGACCCACGAAAGCATGAAGTGCTGGAGCGCTGGTTTGCGGCTGTAACACCGCTGCTGAAGCATTATTACGGTACAGGTGGCGATCTGAACGTTGATGAAATACACGAGGTAATTGCCATCACCGAAGAGTGCGGCATCTGGCATCCGCAGGAAGGCGTATTCAACGGACACTTTGGCCCAACAGAGGCGCAGAAGGTGAAGCGCATAGGCAACTTGCGCCAGGGTGTTATCAAAGTGCTGGAAGACGAATCATTCAGCCCCGACATTGAGCGCAAATACAAGGTGGCTGATATGATTACCGGGTATGGCGTTGCTGCATCCGTAAAGCACTACTACGAGCTATGGGGCGGAGGTTTGAAAGGCAAGCGAGTGATAGTGCAGGGCTGGGGCAACGTTGCTGCTGCAGCGGCCTACTACTGCACACAAGAAGGAGCAGTGGTGGTGGGCATCATCGATCGCGCAGGAGGAATTATCGATGAAGCAGGATTGGATTATGAGACTGTCAAGAAGTTGTTCCTGGAGCGCGACGGAATGCAATTGCGCTCTGAAAAGATGATCAGCTTCGAAGAAGTGAGCGGACGCATTTGGGATGTGAAAGCCGATGTGTTTTTGCCGTGTGCAGCATCGCGTTTGGTGACCGACGACCAAATGAAGCGCATGATAGCGGCCGGCTTGAGCGTAGTGAGTTGCGGTGCGAATGTGCCCTTTGCCGATGCGCAAATTTTCTACGGACCCATTGCTGAACATGCCGATGAGCACATCAGCGTGATACCCGACTTCATTGCCAACTGCGGTATGGCGCGCGTCTTTGCATACCTCATGAGCAACGGCGATGTAGACATGAGTGATAAAGGAATTTTTGAAGATACATCTGCCACCATCGAACAAGCACTGAAACAAATTCACGCAACCCATAAAGCGAAGACCGGCATTACGAAGGCGGCATTTGAAATTGCATTGAAAAAACTGGTGTGATGGAAATAGCCATTTTAGTAGTCTTCATCGTTGGGTACATCTGCATTGCCGCAGAGCATGCCGTCAAGATCGACAAAGCGGCCACAGCGTTGCTCACGGGTACGTTGTGTTGGACTATTTATTTCATAGGTGGTGGAGCCGGGCATGAAGTGGCTGCCCATGCAGCTCAGATGGAGCATGCCGATGTATATGGTGTGCTAAACAGCAAATTGATGCACCATGTGCAGGAGATTTCGGGCATACTACTTTTTTTGATGGGTGCGATGACTATTGTGGAGTTGATTGATGCGCACGAAGGGTTTAAGGTGATTACCGACCGCATTGCATCGCGCAACAAGGTGAAGCTGATGTGGATTATAGCCTTGCTTTCATTTTTCTTATCGGCAGCGTTAGACAATCTTACCACGGCGATTGTAATGATATCGCTTGCTAGGAAGCTTGTTGATGATCAACAAACACGTTGGATGTTTGGCGGTATCATCATTATTGCAGCCAATGCCGGTGGCGCATGGTCGCCAATAGGTGACGTTACGACGACCATGCTTTGGATAGGCGGGCAGATTTCGGCGGGTGCAATTATTTCAGGAGTCTTTTTGGCAAGCCTCGTTAGTTTGCTGTTGCCTCTCACGGTATTGTCGTTTGTGATGAAAGGCGAAGTGAAACGACCGGAGTTCAAAGAGCATATCGAGCGACAGGCAAGCAAGCACGATCGGCAGTTGGTTTTCATATTGGGTATCGGTGGATTGTTAATGGTACCTGTTTTCAAAGCAGTAACCCACTTGCCGCCTTTTATGGGTATGATGTTTTCGCTCGGTTTGTTGTGGATGGTGACCGAGTTGATACACAGCAAAAAGATAATGGAAGAGCGCAGTAAGTTCTCTCCGTTGCAGGCGCTTCGCAAAATCGATATGCCATCGGTGTTGTTTTTTCTAGGGATATTATTGGCGGTGGGTGTGTTGAATGAAACAGGCCAGTTGTTGCAACTATCGTCCATTCTCAAAGACAGTTTAGGCAACGTTTACACCATCAACATCGCGATCGGATTATTATCGGCCATCATCGACAACGTGCCGCTAGTGGCAGCCTCCATAGGCATGTATGAAGTATCGCCTGCGGTCGTAGGCGATGCTTGGGCTGATTTATTTGTGCAAGACGGCACCTTCTGGCATTTCCTCGCCTACACAGCCGGCACAGGCGGAAGTATACTCATCATTGGAAGTGCCGCCGGCGTTGCTGTGATGGGCATCGAGAAAATCAGCTTTACCTGGTACTTGCGCAACATTGCGCCGTGGGCGTTGTTGGGGTATTTGGCGGGGTGTGCAGTGTATGTGTTTTTAGGATTGTAGGGGTGTAGGGGTGTAGGATT
>JBILIX010000030.1:0-12429 GCA_044368835.1 Flavobacteriales bacterium
CTCTCTGAGAAACCGGCTAAATCGGCAAAAACAACGAAATCGTTCTAATCGATTGTCTGATACGCCTGCATGAAACGCATCGGTCTTCTTTCCGACACCCACGGCTGGCTCGACGAAGCCGTGCTGCGCCATTTCGCCGATTGCGATGAAGTATGGCATGCAGGCGATATCGGCGATGAGTCGGTGATTGACACGCTGGAAGCCTTCAAACCTACGCGCATAGTATTCGGCAACATCGACAGCACACAAATCCGCAAACGCACCCACGAACACCTGCGCTTCAACTGCGAAGGCCTAAACGTTTGGATCACTCACATCGGCGGTCGCCCGGGCAACTACGCTACTCCTGTTCGCGCCGAACTCAAAGCAAACGCCCCCGGCTTATTCATTTGCGGACACTCGCACATCTGTATGGTTAAATACGACGACACCCACCGCATGATTCACATGAACCCCGGCGCTGCCGGCAAGCACGGTTTCCACCACATGCGCACTATTCTACGATTTGAAATCGAGGCAGGGAAAGTGCAGAAGGCGGAGGTGGTGGAATTAGGTAAGAGGTGATAGGTTATAGGTTATAGGTGGCTGCAAAATCCCACCACTTCAGCGGTGGGAAACATGAATGCCCCCGAAACAATCTACCATGCTTTTCATCGTGAGTTGCATGTCTCACAACTCCACCCCTACCCGCTCAATATGTTCCCTCAAGTCCTCATTCTGAAGGGTACTAAAGCGAATGACATCACAATGAATAGGTAGGTTGAGATTTTCTATTTGCGACTGAATACTCAACAGTTCGGAAAAAGTCATTTCATGATCGATGAGGCAAATATCTAAATCTGAACCTTCTCGGTAATTCCCAACGAACGCGAGCCAAAGATCACTGCCGCTTTAACAGACAATAGACCTGTACAGATTGCTTTTATACGCGCCAATTGTGTCGCTGATATTCCAAGGCCTCTTGACATAACCATCAGAGAAATCATATACGATTTAAAGCATGATTCAACTCATTCAACAGTCGGGCGTATACTCCCGATATCTCTTCAATCAAATCCTGCACAACGTGTTCATCATACACATGCGATGTGAGGTTGCGGCTTTGTATCGACTCAAACCATTTTTCTCCCTCACTGATCAATCCAACCTCCAGCGCCTTGCGAAATACATCTCGTGAACCATACAAGTCTGCCGCTCCTTGGTATCGGAAATAGTCTTGAAGGGTCTTCCAAGCCAATTCATGCGTGAATTCGAACGCTTGAATCAATCCTTGCTTTTCCAAATTGCTCAGCGGACGAGATTGCATCAATTCAATCGCTTCATTGAACTGAATCAACGCTCGATTATAATTCTGCAATCGTTGTTTCCAACGGATGTCTAAACTATCCATACAGCAAAAATGCTTCTAATTTTCATACGAAAAATGATTTCTATGATGAAATAGGATTGTGCTCGAAATTTCGGAGGACACTTACCCCGGCAATTGAAATTGTGGGCTACAGAGGAACAATAGCTCAAGTCCAATGCACTTCCCGATTGCCAACAGATGATTTTATCTTCGGAATCGGAATTAGAATCAGTAACACAAACAGAAGGAGAATGAGAATTCTCCCGTCGCACCTTGCACTTCGCCCTTCGCACCTCGCCCATCATCCCTAAATTCGCGCCCATGGACTCCGCCCGAACCCGCATTTCCGAACTCATCGCCGCGCTCAACGAGCACAACCACCGTTACTATGTGCTCAATGCGCCGACCATTTCCGACTACGAATTCGATCAACTGCTGAAAGAACTCGAAGCGCTTGAACAAGCGCATCCGAAGTTGGCTGAACCCAACTCCCCTTCCAAGCGCGTCGGCGGCGACATCACCGATAAATTCGAAAAGGTGAAGCACAAATACCCGATGCTTTCCTTGAGCAACACCTACAACCGCGAAGAGATTATTGAATGGGAAAGCCGCGTGCACAAAGGGCTCGGCGCGGGTACCGATTTGTTTTCTTCCGTCGAAATCGAGTACGTGATGGAGCTGAAATACGATGGCCTCGCCATTTCACTCACGTATGAAAACGGACAACTCACACGCGGCGTTACGCGCGGCGACGGTGAAACGGGCGAAGACATCACCGCCAATGTGCGCACCATACGCGCTATTCCACTGCAATTGCGCGGCAGTCATCCGGGTGAATTCGAAATACGGGGTGAGGTGTTTATGCCCAAAGCGGAATTCGAACGCCTCAATGCCGAACGCGCAGCAAAAGGAGAAGAGCTCTATGCGAACCCGCGCAATACCGCCGCTGGCACACTCAAACAACAAGACAGCGGCGAGGTGGCCAAGCGCAAACTCGATTGCTTCCTCTACTATGTATACGCCGATGATGTGACCTACAACAATCACTTCGACGCCATTTCACACGCCTCCGACTGGGGTTTCAAAACACCGCCAACCGAGCAACGCTACATCGAGAAAACAACGAGCGTAGATGGCATCATGGCGTTCATAGAGCACTGGGACAAAGCTAGGCACGACCTCCCCTTCGACATCGACGGGGTGGTGGTGAAAGTGAATCGCTATGCGCAGCAGGAAGAACTGGGCCTAACGGCAAAAAGTCCACGTTGGGCCATTGCCTATAAGTTCAAAGCAGAGACCGTATCTACTCGCCTCAATAAAATCACCTATCAGGTAGGACGCACGGGAGCCATAACTCCTGTGGCCAATCTCGACGCCGTATTCCTTGCAGGCACCACCGTGAAGCGCGCATCGTTGCACAACGCCGATCAAATCGAGAAGCTCGACATCCGCGAGGGCGACTATGTGTTTGTGGAGAAAGGCGGTGAGATTATTCCAAAGGTGGTGGGCGTCGACACAGCGCGCCGCGCGGAAAACAGCAAGCCGCATTCGTATATTACTCAATGCCCTGAGTGCGGCACCGAGCTCATTCGTCGCGAAGGCGAAGCACTTCATTATTGCCCAAACGAAGACGGCTGTGCGCCGCAGATTAAAGGCAAGATGGAGCACTTCATTTCGCGTAAAGCAATGAACATCGAAGGCATGGGATCGGAAACCATCTCGGGTCTATTCGACCAAGGCATGCTGCGCACCGTAGCCGATATATACGATCTGAGAGCTGATCAGCTGCTGGGCATCGAATTTACCGTGAGCGACGAGTTTGGAGAAAACCCCAAGAAGCGCTCCATGCAAGAAAAGAGCGTGAACAACCTGATGGCCGGCATTGAAGCAAGCAAGCAAGTGCCATTCGATCGCGTGTTGTTTGCACTGGGCATTCGCTTCGTTGGCGAGACCGTGGCCAAGAAACTCGCACGCCATTTCAAAACCATCGACGCCATTGCATCCGCAACCTTCGAACAGCTCATCGAAGCCGAAGAGATTGGTGACAAGATTGCGCAAAGCATCCTCGATTGGTTTGCAGCAGAAGGCAATAGAAATAGAATAGAACGCCTCCGCACCGCCGGACTGCAATTAGCGCTTGCGGAAGATGAAAGCACACCCACTTCCGACACCCTCAAAGGACTCACCATTGTAGTGAGCGGTGTGTTCCAATACTTCTCACGCGACGGTATCAAAGCAAGTGTGGAGAGCCACGGCGGCAAGGTATCCGGCTCCATTTCGAAGAAAACAAGCTACCTCCTCGCCGGCGACAACATGGGCCCCGAGAAACGCAAGAAAGCGGAAGAGCTGGGGGTGAAGATTATCGATGAGCAGGAGTATATCAAGTTGGTTAGTGGGGAGTGAGGAGTGGGGACTGGGGACTGGGGACTGGGGACTGAATACCTGCAAAAGGAGCGGCGCGCTCCCCTCTCCTCTGGAGAGGGGTTGGGGGTGAGGCCAAAACGCAATCCAAATGCCCACCTCCTCATGACAGGAACTTGGGGTGAGTTCTGAATGATGTATTATTGAGTCGTCTAAATCATTACACACAATCGCAGCTTGATTAAATCCAATCTTATATCGCATTCGTTAGAAATCGTAGACAAAGCGATTGCCGACATACGCAGCCAAATGCAAGAACTCATCACCCATGCCGCCAACGACTCCAAAAGTTCGGCGGGCGACAAACATGAAACGGGAAGGGCCATGATGCAGCAAGCGCAGGAGCAATTGGGCAAACAACTGCAAGAAGCAGAAATGAAACGCGCCTCGTTGGCGCGCATACAAACACTGACAACAACAGAAACAATCGGAGAAGGAAGTCTGGTAATAACGAACGAAAACACGTTGCTTTTGGCCGCGCCAATGGGGAAGATTCACTTCGAAGAAAAGGACATCTTTGTCATCTCCATGCAATCGCCCTTGGCGCAAGCATTGAAAGGAAAGAAGAGCGGAGACACTATTCTATTTCAGCAGAAGCAAATCAACATACTCAACGTGCAATGACGCCAGACCCCACCATTCTCATCGATATACAAACCACCGAAATGCCGTTTGGAAAATACAAAGGTTGGAAAATTGCACGCCTGCCTGTATCCTATCTGGAGTGGTTCGAACGTGAAGGCTTTCCACCGGGTAAACTGGGTATGCTCCTCTCCACCATGCACATCATCAAAACCAACGGCCTCGAACACCTACTACCTTCGACTCCGCTCAGGCACCGGTGACCGAGCGTAGCCGAGGTCCTGCCTTCGACTCCGCGGTGACCGATCGCAGCCGAGGTCCCGCCTTCGACTCAGCTCCGCTGTCATCGCACCTCGCACTTCGCACTTCGCCCCTCGCCCCTAAAGCCTCCCATCCCTCATCACCAACGCCCGATCCGCCAGCGCCGCCAACTCATCGTTGTGGGTGACGATTACAAACGTCTGATTGTACTTCTCGCGAAGCGTGAAGAACAGCTGATGGAGTTCGCGCGCGTTTTTAGAATCCAGATTACCCGAAGGCTCATCCGCTAAAATCACATCGGGATTGTTCATGAGTGCGCGCGCCACAGCTACGCGCTGTTGCTCGCCGCCGCTCAGTTGATTGGGCTTGTGTTGTGCACGTTCGCCTAAGCCCAAAAACTGAAGCAGTTCGAGCGCACGCTGCTCCGACTCCTTTACATCGGCCTTTGCAATAAATGCCGGTATACACACATTCTCAAGGGCCGTAAACTCAGGAAGCAGGTTGTGAAACTGAAAAATGAATCCGATGTGTTTGTTGCGAAACTGCGCCAACTGACGTGAATTCAAATCAGTTACTACCTGTTGTTCAAACAACACCTTGCCTGCATCGGGCCTATCGAGCGTGCCCAGTATATGCAGCAATGTGCTCTTACCTGCCCCCGAAGCACCTACTATGGAAACTACTTCTCCCTTCTTGATGTGCACATCAACTCCCTTCAGCACCTGAAGGTTTCCGTATGACTTGGTAATGCCTGTAGCGGTAATCATAGAGCGAAAGTAATAATTGAATAGCTCTTCTTTCCCTGCTTCGTTAATCAATGTTACTTTCTTGAGCACTGCGCTTCATCGTTTATTTTTGAGGCCCTAATAAATCAGTATGATAGCTTGGTCTCTTCTCATCGCACTCGTGCTTGTATATAGCATCACCCTTCCGCCCCTGCTCAAGCGCGCAGGGCTAAATGGCACGTTGGGCTACATTCCGTTGGTCAACTTCTTTCCGATGTTGAAGATGATAAAGCGCCCTTGGTATTGGTTCTTCGTCATTCTGTGTCCGGGTATCAATCTGATGCTGCTCGTGGTCATGAACGTGGAGCTCGGTATTGTATTCGGCAAGCGATCCACCAAAGACCAATGGCTTTTCGGAGCGCTGCCATGGCTGGCCCTTTCACAGCTTGCCTTTAAAGAAAAGAATCTCCCCTACTTGGGCCCGCGCGATTGGACCGGAAAGAAAAAATCGATGATGCGGGAATGGAGCGAGGCATTGCTGTTTGCGGTTATTGCGGCTTCTGCCATACGTACCTTCTTCTTCGAGGCCTTCACCATTCCGACACCCTCCATGGAAAAGAGCATGCTGGTGGGCGACTACCTGTTCGTGAGCAAACTCAGCTATGGCCCGAAAGTGCCACAAACTCCTCTCGCAGTTCCCTTCTTGCACAACGCATTGCCCGGTGGTATGACCAACAGTTACTCCGAAGCCATGAGCCTCCCCTACTTCCGCTTGCCAGGGTTTGGCGACGTTGAACGATTGGATCCAGTTGTGTTCAATTTCCCCCACGGCGACACCATCATGGTCGACCCGTTTTATGCAGGTCACGATTATTATAGCTATGTGCGTAAGGAAGCGCTATTAATAGCTGAAGCGATAAGCATAGCAGAAGGCTACGATAATTATATAAAGAACCCCTCGAACTATGAAAGCATTGCATTTAGAAACTACCAACAAAACAAAGGGTGGAAATCAGGATATGCTAATCTCTTGAGTAATCCAGATTATTATTATAACCTCGCACGAAGAAATTTCTCCAATAGTCACGCATGTAAGGTTTGTGGCTTCGAACAAGGTAAGCGAAAATTTATGCTTCAAGGCGTTCGCTATCGCCCCATGGACAAACGCGAAAACTACGTGAAACGCTGCATTGGCACTCCGGGCGACGAGCTGAGCATCATCAACCGCCAGGTGCACATCAATGGTCAGCCACAGCAAGACCCTGAGGGCGTCATGCACAGCTATCAATTCCAGGTGAAGAGCCCTGCTGCCTTGAAGAAAATTTACGCCGAATACAAGGTCAATATCAACGACCGCAATACCGTGAATGACAGCGGCGCAACGGTTTATCAATCATCGTTCACGGCAAGTGATGCGGAAGCGTTGAAAAACAACTCAGATATTCTGTTCATTGAGGTAAACAACGACACCCTTCCTGAGGCGTTTGATCCGCAGGCCTTGTTTCCCAACTCACCCTTGTCGCCTTTCAATACGTGGACACGCGACAATTTTGGACCTGTGCACATCCCGGCGAAAGGAGAAACCGTTCAACTGACTCCGCAGAACATCGCACTGTATCGACGTGTCATTCAAAACTACGAAGGCAATACACTGCAAATCGTGGATGGCAAGGCCATTATCAACGGCGCTGCCGCCGACAGCTACACCTTCAAACAAGGGTATTACTGGATGATGGGTGACAACCGCCACCAAAGTGCCGACTCGCGTTATTGGGGATTCGTACCGGAAGACCACATTGTGGGAAAGCCGGTGTTTACATGGCTTTCAAAAGAAGACCCCAATTATCAGGAAACCGCAGAACTGCGATGGAAAAGGATGTTCCGTTTTGTGGATTAAGTCTTCGGATTTTGATTGCTCCTTTTTTTGGACCATTTGCTGAACGCTTGTACAAATAATGGCACCCAACGAAAGGAAACCTCAAACGTAGAACCATCCGAAAGTGTGAGGTTAACGCCTTTTTCACTCTGCCAACTTTTTAAGTATTGCAGGTTAATCATGTGAGCGTTCTGTATGCGCACGAATCCGGCATTATCGAGCACATACTCGAAATGCTTGAGCGGCTTGTTGGCTAATACCTGTTCTCCGTTGGAAGTAAACGCATAGGTGTAATTTCCGTCGCTTTCGAACCGTAAGAGTTCGTGAGTTGCGTAAACTTTGTAGCCTCTAACATTCGGTATTATTACCTCCTTGATAGAATGCTTGCGAATAGTAGCTGCGAGGAATTTCAAGGCAAACGCATAGCCGTCTGAAAACTCCGGGCATTCTTCGCACATGGCTTGCAAGTCTTTTAACCGACTGTCAATTTCACGCACGTGCATCATGTTGAAAGGCCAACACATATAATCCAGTGCAGATGCCTCAATGTTCCGAATAAACTTGCAGGTAGGCGAAACTATAAATACGACCAACGGCATCTTGTGATTGCAATTTCCGAGATGCTCCAGCGCAGAAGAACTGCTCGATTCGAGCATAACAAAGTGCACATCGCTCCTCTCAGCGGTGACTTTCTCGGGAATCATATCGGCAGTTGAACACAATTGATGACACCTAAGAAACGAAGACCATTGCTCGAGATGTGCCTTGATGTTTTCACCCGCAGAGGGATCCTCGGTCCAAATAGTACAATTCATGAATTTCGGCTTGAGGCTACGAAGTTGAGCAGGCAAACATTCGGTTTTACTTGTTCTCGTTACTAAAAAGTGAATCGACTGTTTTTCAGCACATATTTTTTATTTAATTACAACATGTTGTAATCACCACAATGGATTTTCACACAAAACGAAGTATCATAATTCATAACTAAATATTCTGTACACCAATGTTTATCGTGTATGGATGAAAATGATCACAATGCCTCTTGCACATAGATTTCATGAATTTGCTACATACATGCAAAGGGAAAGGTTCAGCATGTATGTTTGGGGCCTTACGTTTTAAAACAAAACCACTATGTCATTCAACGGAAACGAAGGAAGTGCAATCACACTCGCAGAGGCCGCAGAGCTTACGGCAAATTACCGCGCAACCATTTCACCGGGCGACCAGCTCGGACTCTTTGTAGGAAGAAATCATTTGCTCGCAATCCTCAACCAGAGCGGTTGTATGGGCGTACGCATGTATTATGGGATTAACAAAGACGGAGAAAAGCAATTGGTGCTTGTAGGTGCAACGAGCAATGAAAATGACATGGAAAAAGGAATAATCGTAGATCGTCTGCGGCCATGCCCGACTCATTGCAGCTCATCAAACCCGCTTAATTCGTAGAATTTCAATTGTGGATTACAATGCATTTTTCACGACAATAGTCTTTGTGGTTTTGGCTTACCAGCTTCTGACCGTCGTATATTGTATATCTGTTTGGCGAAGTGTACGGTCCAACACCCTGCTATTCCTCCTGGCGTTTGCACTTGGTGAATTTTTAGTTGGAGCAATCGGGGTAATACTTGCAGTGCTATCCATCCATAATTATCTCTTTCACCAATACGCTTCTCTGCTGCACGAATCTATGCTCGTTCTGTTTGCTCTCTCCTTGCTTCGAGAGAAAACCAATCGCATTCTCCTTAAAATAATTTTCTTTTCGATTGTTATCGCATTGCTGGTCGTTATAGCCTTACCCCTAAATACAGCGTGGCAAACACTTTTCAATTATCCTTATCTGATTGAAATTAGCGTGGGTCTTATCATACTCAAAGATCGCGTTAACAACCATGAAGGTCGCACGTTCAAGGAAGACCCCTGGTCTGTTATTTCAGCCAATCTTGTCATCGCAGGATGCATTGTGTTTTTTAGTCAGTTGTCAATGACCGTGAATACATTTCATGATATACATGCACAAACCCTTATTCTCAAAATTGTTGAAATTACCAACGTGGTCACCATGATGATTAAATACATCCTTTTAACAACTCAATTATGGAAATTGAAACGGTTTTCTATGTAACCATTTTTATCATGCTGTGTTCGCTAGGAGCCATTCTTTGGATGATTTTTTCGTCGCATATAAGCAATCGAAATCTAGCTATTCAACGCGATAAATTACATGAATTGGAAATTAAGAATCTTGAAATGGAAAAGCTCAAATCCATTGCATCCGCAGAAGAAGAGCAAATGAGGCGAATAGGAAGGTTTCTGCACGACGAAGTGGGCGGCAACATGCACGTATTGTTACACATGCTTGAAAAATCGACCAACCAGACCAACCCGGAAAGCGCTGAAATTCTTCAACGAGCTTCGATCCTTACACGCAAGAGCATTGATTCCGTGCGCAGCACCTCGCAGGAACTGGTGCCCTACTTCCTAATCAATTTCGGTTTGGCTCGCACCTTACAATCGCTGGCCGATGAATCGGATGAACTTCCGGGGGTAAGGGTAAACTATAGCGATTCACTGCAGTGGCAACCCGAGCAACTTCCGCAAGAAACCATCATTAACCTGTATAGACTCGCTCAAGAGATTTACTCCAACATACTGAGGCATGGAAAACCAACTGCTATATCCATTCAGCTTACCACCTCACCCGAAGCATTGAGAATTGGTTTCGTGCACAACGGCGTAGGAATTGGGCAGCAAGAATTTCTGAACTTGCTGCAAATCGGAAAATCGCTGGGGTTGAAAAACATCGATTATCGGGCAAAAATTCTTCAAGCCGATTTAGCCTACCATCGTTACGCTGACCA
Organism: Flavobacteriales bacterium; assembly: GCA_044368835.1. Lineage (GTDB taxonomy): Bacteria > Bacteroidota > Bacteroidia > Flavobacteriales_D > Sanyastnellaceae > JAIBBG01. Next base: position 10,075 of record JBILIX010000030.1, read on the forward strand.
TTCTACGGTGGATGTTTCGATTGACATATCGAAGTTAACGCTCCTTCCAATAGCACAAAACCAATGAACATGGACACTCCGAAAAGAAAACTCCAGATTCATGTTATCGTGGTAGACGACCACCCACTCATGCGCGATGGTATCATCTCGCAGTTGAGCCGCGGAAAAGGCATTAAGGTAGTTGGTGATGCATCCAATGGGCGGGAGTTGCTTGAGAAACTGAACACTCTGCCGGTTGATGTTATTCTGCTCGACTTGCAAATGCCCGACATGAACGGTCCTCAGACGTTGATGAAATTGCGTAAAAAATTCCCGCGCATCAAAGTGCTCGTATTGTCGATGTTCAACGAAAAGCGCATGATTCGCGAAATGTTCCGACTGGGCGCACACGGATACTCCACAAAGGACTCCACCGCAGAACAACTCGTCGACGCCATCTACAACGTTTACTACAGAGGCGTTCATGCGGCCAACGAGATTACACTCACCATCTTGCAAGAGGTGCAGGCTGAACAGGCCAATCGTGAAGAGAAACCATCCATCTTCGCAGAGCTGAAGGAGAGAGACCACACCGTGCTCGCCATGACGTGTGAAGGGCTAACCAGCGAAGAAATCGCTGAACGCCTTAATCTGTCCAAATACACGATCGACTTGTGTCGCGGTCGACTGGTTGCGCATTTTGATGCGCTCAACGTAACGCACTTGGTGGCCGAGGCCATTCGACTCGGGATATACATTCCATAGCGCATGAGCAATGTGAGTATTGGGTAATGGGCAAGCAGTATATTGGCCTCTCCAACTACAGCCTGTTATGCTCAAACGAATTCTACTCATTGTATGCTCGTTGCTCCTTCTAGTGGCCGTGGCCGGTTACATCTGGCTTCAACGTTCGGCCCCTCAATACGAAGGCAATATTTCAATGCCCGCTCTCCAGCAGCCCGTTTCCGTTCACTTCGATGACTTCGGCGTGCCGCACATTGAAGCGGAAAACAACCACGACCTCTTCATGGCCTTTGGTTACGTGCATGCACAAGAACGCCTCTTTCAAATGGAAATGATGCGCAGAGCAGGCAGTGGCGCTCTGGCTGAAATCATCGGACAACCCATGATAAAAGTGGATCGAACCTTTTTAAGCCTGGGTATGAAAGAATACGCTGAAGCCTCTGCTGCTCGCCTTGAAAGGCAACGGGGCACCCCCATGTACGAGGCTATAGAGTCTTACATCGCAGGGGTAAATTATTATATTGAACATGGCCCTACTCCACCCGAATTCAGTATCATCGGCATTCCTAAACGCATGTTCGAACCAGTAGATATTTATTATATTACAGGAGCCATGGCATTCAATTTCGGTATGGCGCAGAAAACGGAGCCGGTTGTCGATTATATAGCCAAACACTTCTCAGAAGAACACCTGAAAGCCATGGGGTTGTTTCACTCCAACGAATCGGCAATTCCCACCACACCGCACGACTCCTCCTACTTTGAATCGTTGCTCGGCTTGGCACAAACCTTCAACACCACCGAAGCCGTCATGCCCTTTGCAACACTCAATGGCAGCAATGCGTGGGCGGTGAGCGGATCCAAAACAGCGTCGGGAAAAGTGATTGTGAGCAACGACACACACATCGGCTACATGATTCCGCAAACCTGGTATGAAGCCCATCTAAAATCGCCCGAGTTTGAATTGTCTGGCCACTACCTGGCGGGCGTGCCTTTCGCCATGGTTGGTCGCGACCGATACAAAGCGTGGGGAGTAACCATGCTGCTCAACGACGATATGGACTTCTATGCCGAACAACCTTCAGCGGGCGACAGCACCCTGTTCCTATATGAGGGCAACTATGAGCCGTGTACCATGAAGCAATACCGCATTGCCGTGAAGGGCGCCGAGGACACTACCATCCACGTACGCGTTACACGCCATGGGCCCATCATCAACGATGTCTTCAAAGCCATGCCCGCACAACCCGTTGCTGTAAAATGGACTTACACCCAACTCGAAAACCAAAACCTGGAAGCGCTCTGGCAAATGAATACCGCGCACGACCTGGCCAATTTTGAAAGGGGGTTGAGCCTCATTCATGCGCCGGGTCTAAGCATCAACTATGGCGATGCCGACGGGCACATTGCCTGGTGGGCCGCTGCAAAACTGACCCAACGACCACAAGCAATGAACAGTTGGACTATTCACGACGGAAGCGCTGCCGCCAACGAATGGCAAGGCTACTACCCGTTCGAAATGAACCCGCGCTGCATCGACCCGGAACACGGTTACATATACAGCGCCAACGACTGGCCCGACGATTTGCTGAAGTACTCCACTGATAGCAATCACACAGCACTGCACTACCC
>JBILIX010000261.1:0-3761 GCA_044368835.1 Flavobacteriales bacterium
TTATTTCGGTTTCATGGCGATTCATGATAATACGGCTGAGGGCCGGGCTGCAGCCGAGTTTGACAGCTTCCGATTCCGTGCATTGCCTCCCGACACCTATGTTGCTATCAATGGTTCTGTGAGTGGTTCGGTAGCTGAAAATGCTACGTTAGCCAACAACTACGCAATTGGCGTCGACATCTTTAACCCGTCCAGCACGGCAGCGACAAGTGTCCAAATCACCCTCACAGGTGATGCGACACGAATAGGTGGTGGACCGAATCCTTCGACGACCTACAACCCCAACTATACCACGCAGACGTTGACGTGGGCAGCAGGAGCCAGCGGCACCAAATACATTTACATCGATCCATCCAACAACGCCTTGTGCGATGATATCGCTAGCCTGTTGTTCCGCTTAGAAAGCGTTAGTGGCGGCACAAATGCATTCATAGCGGATGCTGATTCCTTGGAATTGTCGGTTGTTGACGACGATTCCGGTTATGAGACCTTACTTGATCAGGATTTTAACACGGGTAGTCTCAGTGGTTGGAAAACCAATGGAACCGCCTGGAGTGCGAATACAACCTCGCCCATTGAAGGCACGCACTCTGCCCGTCACAGCACACAAGCGGTAGCGGGTCAGTCTTCTCTAGCATATCCGATTGATGACGCGAATTTGGTTGGTATAAACACCACCTGGCGCTTCGAGGTTGCCTTTGCAAATGACGCAAGTGCCAACAATAATTTCCAGATTTTCCTCGCTGCTAACGATTCCAACCTCTACAGCGCTGGTGTTGATGGTTATGCTGTTGTAATTGATCAAGGTTCGTTGCCTTCTGCCGGAACCGCCGATTACATTCGCTTGTATCGCGTAACCGATGGAGCATACGCTTCTACGCCTATTGTGAACTCAACAACCGATTGGGTAGACAATGTGAATGGCGGAACACGAGTTGGAATTCAAGTTACCCTCAATGAAGCTGGAACGTGGGGCTTGAGTGTTGACAACAACGGAGGCTTCAATAGCTTGACTTCTTTGGGTACAGGTACAGATGCCTCTGGTGGAGCAATTACCTTCCCAATCGTAAAGTATTTCGGCGTTCGCTTTAAATACCTATCAGCTGCATCCGATCTGTTCCGACTCGACGATGTGTCGGTGGTACAAGCGGGTTGCAAACGCTTGTGGTACAGCCAAAGCACCGGAAATTCAAACGCGGCTATTTGGGCACCAACGGCAGTAGGTACTGCTCAGACGGTTGTTTCGGGCCGTTATGACCGCTTCCAAATCCAATCGGGTCACACGGTTACCGCAACAGGAACTTGGTTGCTCAATGACCTTTCGATTAACACAGGAGCAACGCTTGTTGGCGGCAGCAGCGAAATGCGTGTGCATGGCAACTGGGTCAACGAAGGAACCTTCACAGCAGGCACTTCAACAGCGGTGTTCAAAGGACAGGAAGAGCAAACAATTGGTTTTGCTATCGGCGCATCGCAGACCACGTTCAACAATTTGACCATTGACAACGATGGATCCAACGTGAGTTTGACACCTTCGCTGGTGTCTGTGACTGGTGTTGTGTCGATGCTAGAAGGCACGCTGCAAACCAATGCGAATTTGAGACTTGTCTCTAACTCGAGCGGATCTGCTTCCATTGGCGAAATCAAGTCGGGCGCGGCCGTTTCAGGAAACGTAGAATTGCAACGATACACTCCCTCTATCCCAAGCTCACAGGGTTATTGGTTCAATCTGGCTTGCCCCATCCAAGGACAAACCGTTGCCTCATGGAATGACGATATCGTTACCACCGGATTCACCGGTTCAGACTATCCTTCATACGGATTCAATAACGTGCAGTACTACGACGAGACTGCTTCAGGTAACATGAACACGGGATATGTGGGTGTAACCAACGCAACCAATGCGTTGGATAACAACCGCGGTTATTACATCTGGTTGGCAGGTGCTGCGCAAAACCTCGACAATACAGGGTTGATTCAGAGTGGACAGGTTACCGTTCCGCTGAGCTATACCGTAACATCGCCTGGCGGAATTTTCGACTATGGATGGAACCTCATTGGTAATCCTTATCCTTCGGAGATTGATTGGAATTTGACATCAGCATCTCTCACCGGGCCAAAAGTTTACTACGTGTTCGATTACCAATCGAACTCGTATAAGTTCCGTAATGCAACCACCAACACAGGTACCGCTTCGCGCTACATCGCCCACAGCCAGGGATTCTTGGTGAAGGTAAACACGGGCACACCGGCGCAAAATCTCGTATTCCAAGAATCACACAAAACAAACACAGGGGCTGCATTCGAGCGCAGCGAGGATGCTAACAACGCATTTGTAGCCTTGCGTTTCTCGAAAGGCGCATATTCCGATGAGAGTATGATTGTGTTCACCGACAATGCAGAAGTAACTTATGACGCAATGGACGTTGCCGACCTTGAAAGCCCGGTAGCTGAGTCGGTAGAAATGACCCTCCAAGCTGCCGATGGCGCACCGTTGGCGCAAGATGCGCGCCCATACAGCGATGCTGTTGAAATACCGGTAGTGCTCGACATGCCTGAGGCAGGTGTATACACTTTCACAGTGGTGGAAGTTCAACATCTTCCGCTCGGAGCGTGCCTCACTATGGAGGATGTGCTTACAGGAGCAATTACAACTCTATCTGCAGGAACTATCGTAACCGTTGAAGTGAGCGAAGCATTCCAGGGCGTTCGATACATTATTCGCTCAACGCCATCGGCTACTACTATCGTAACCGGCAGTTCATGCAATGGCTTGGCCGACGCCTCTATCGATGTGAATGTTCCTTCTTCAGATTGGAGCGTTTCACTCAGCGCTGAAAACGGATATGAATTCATGGCTCAAGGTGCCGTTACATTCAATCACCTCGAAGCAGGTTCGTATTTGTTGCAGGTTGAACATGCTACCTGTGGGGTTTCATCTGCTGTAATTCAAGTGGAGCAGCCTGAAGTAATTCGCACTCTAGTAACAGGTACTGAGCCTGTGGAATGCAACCAAGGTAATTCAGGGATGTTCACATTTGAGGTTGAAAACGCTCATTGGTTTACCTATGAAGTACGCAACGAACAAAATGAGGTTGTTCGGTCAGCCAACGTTGAAGGTCAACAAGCACTCGTGGAGGGCTTGACTGCAGGACTCTACTCGGTGCATGTATTCACTCCTTGCTCGCAGGAAGTGATAGAAGTTGATTTGCGCGATTCGCAAGCCAATACAATTGCTGTTGAGCAGCAAGTGATGGCGTTGGGTGACAATCAGTTTGCCGCACACTTGCATGCAGTTCTCGCACAACCGGGTATTTGCACCTGGAGTTTCTCCAACGGCGTTGAGTTGATTGGCAATGAAGCGCAGGTGGTTCTTTCGAATGGCCAGGCACTCGCCTATACGGTGGTTTGCAAAGGCGTTTGCAATACAAGTGTAATAGGAAGTGTTCAGGCATTGAGCCTTCAGGATGATGCAGCAGCAGAAGCCAATACGATTTTGTTCTCTCAAACAACTGGCAGCGTTCGCCTCATGTTCGAAAACATCGAAACGCAGCAGGTAAGCGCTCGTTTATTTGACGCGCAGGGTCGTTTGATCGAAACAACAACGTTTGTAATGGCAGGCGGTTCTCAGCGTGAATGGGCTACAACTCAACTGAGCAAGGGCGCATACACGCTTGTGTTGAGTGCCGGAAGCGAAGCATTGTTTACACAGAAGTTTATCAAGTAATTCGATATATCTACTTCGAAACCCCGTCTATGTG
>JBILIX010000262.1:0-3756 GCA_044368835.1 Flavobacteriales bacterium
AACACGCATCAAGACATCATTGTTGGGTACGTCACACAACCTGCTGAAACGAAAACGTATGCCATAGGCGAAATGCCTTATGTACTGCCTGGCGTTACGCTGCAGGCGTTTAGCAGTAAAAGCACACTCAATCGAATACCGGCATCCGTGGGCTACATCGATAAACAACTGCTAGAAAGCACCGACCAATCATCGCTTCAACCAGCGCTCAACACCATCGCCGGTGTTATGATGGAATCGCGCGGATATGGTGGCAGCCACCGATTGAATATCCGAGGCAGCAGTTTGCGCTCACCCTTTGCGGTGCGCAATGTAAAGATGTACCTCGACGGGATACCGCTTACCGGAGCTGATGGCCAAACACCGCTTGAGCTTATCGACGCAGCTGATATTGCATCCATTGAAGTCATCAAAGGTCCGGCAGGCAGCATGTATGGAAGCGGAAACGGCGGTGTCTTGTTATTGAAAAGCCCAACCATCGATTCAGGGAAGGTGATTTTGCAAACCGGATTTCAGGCAGCGTCATTTGGAGGATACAGAGCCAATACATCGGTGGCCGCAGGCTTCAAAACAAGTGAGATGCGTATCTCACACAACTGGCAGGAATACGCAGGCTACCGTGATCAAGAGTTCAATCGGAAGCAACAGGTTTCGCTTTCACTGAAACAGCATCTCAACGCTAACCAGCAGCTCAACATTTGGGGAACATACTACACCGGCAATTGGGGGTTACCCGGCGCACTCAACAGGGAACAAGCCGACACGTTTCCACAGCAAGCTGTTCCCTTTTCGGTGCTCAACAACGCATCACTCCAGCGTGAACGCTGGGTTGGAGCAATAAGCCAATCGGGAAAATGGGGAAACAACTTGGATCATCTGATTACCATCAACTACCATAAAACCGATAAGAAAAACCCTTACGGCACCTCAGCATTCAACAGCGGATATAAAAACGAAAACTCGCAATCGCTTAGCGGTCGTGCCATTTTGAATGTGCGCCACGACTGGAACACCATTCACCTCAAAGGCTCTGTAGGCGCAGAGTGGCAGACTGAAGCGTATTCAATAATTGAACAGACAATCAATCTTGGCGAGCCCCAGGAGTTCAAGTATTATTATGATATCGGCTACCAGCAAACCATGTTCTTCGCGCAAAAAGAAGTAAACTGGAAGGATCTATTCTTCGTGACGTGGGGCATGAGCTTCGGCAACAATGAACAGTTCATTCGGGGGCGCAACGCAAATGAATTTCAATTCGACACAACTACTACCTGGGGTAAGACGTTGCTGCCGCGCTTTGCAGTTTCCATTCAGCCCATTGAAGGACTTTTTCTCTACAGAAGCTACTCTGCAGGAGCAGCCAACCCAACCGTGTTTGAAATGATTGACCAGGAAAACAACACCTACAATCTATCCCTTACTCCAGAGCGTGGCAAGCTTAACGAATTAGGCATTAAGCATCGCATTGCGAAGGCGAATATTGACTACTCGATTACTGCCTATCAGTTTGAAATTACCGACGCCATTCTTCCCTACTCTATTGCGACTATTGATGGCGATAATCTGCAACGCTATCACAACGCAGGCTCCACATTGCAGCGAGGTTTAGAATGGACATTCAATTATACTTACAAGGATGTAGCAGAAGGGTTGGGCATTTCACTCTGGAACAATGGCACGCGCAACAATCATCGGTTTGGCAAATACGCAGTCGAAGATCAGATACTGAATGGCAACAACATTCCGGGCATACCGCTCACGCAAATGAACACCGGGCTTCAGTTTGAGTACAATCATTTTTCCGCAAGCATTATCGATTATTGGATGGACCGAATGCCCATTGAAAACAGCAATACAACGTGGACTTCTTCCTATCATTTACTCAACGCAATTGCGAGCTATGAGTTCAACATTTTGAAGAATTTCGAATGCGCTGTTCACGCCGGAGTCAACAACTTGCTCAATAGTTCATACTCGTCTTTTTTGAATTTAAACGCAGCAGGAAACAAGTATTACAATCCGTCTGCGCCGATTAATCTCTTCGCCGGCATTCGCTTGAACTACACCATTTCAGCCCGCTGATTGTTCTCACGAATAGTCGTGACCGCCCTCATAGCTATGGATAGGCAAATAGAGAACATTTGCCTCATAAACCATCAACAGATTAAGCTATGATACAGGAAACATTATCGCCAACTCTCAACATCACTTCAGAAAAAAGTTCTTGGTTGCGAGGAATTGAATTCTATGAGGATGAGATTAAAATTATGCGCAAGCGACTCGGTGAGATTTCGAATGCGAACACTGCACGCGAGGTAAAGAAAAAAGTGGAGCAGTTTCAAAATCAATTCAACGTTCATCAAGAGCAATTGGGCAAATTGCGTCATGCCGTGAACAACCACGCCACGAATATCTCAATTGACTTTGAGAACCACCATGGGCAGGTAGAACGTGCCACGGTTGCTGAGCATGACACTATGCGCGATGACTATGTGAATACGGAAAAATTGTTCAACGAAATGCGTCATGATTTCAACCGTTTCCTTAGCAAACACCTTTGAACGATGATGAACCATTCTGCAAACAACCGATACACGGAAGCCTTCTATCAAAAGTTAGGTTATCTTTTCTACTCCATCTCAAATGCAGACAGGAGAGTGAGCGCTGAAGAGCTGAATACGCTGCAACAGATTATTCGGGAAGATTGGCTATCGCTCGATGATGTGCGCGATGCTTATGGCTCCGACACAGCCTACCAAATCCACATCATCTTTGACTTTTTGCGAGAGAAAGAATACAGTGCAGAAACAGCATACGGCGTATTCTCTCGTTATTTCAAGGAGCATATCACTCTCTTCACAGATGACGTTATAGATCGTATATTTCATTCGGCCGACCGCATAGCAGACTGCCTAAATGGACGTAATAAATCAGAACTGCAAGCCTTGGCAAGACTTCATCTGCTGCTTGGAAAAGAAAAGCACATCCTATAACCTGACCAATAAAGTAAAAAGGCCTGACACAGCAATGTGATCAGGCCTTTTTATTTTTTAAGCCAGCAGACTAGTGCGTTTCGTATTCCAAATTGACGGTGATGCTTGCCGTTTTGTTCTTGGAAGATGTGTTGAAAGAACCACCCCACGAATAATCTTCGGCTGAATTCTGACCCACAATTTGGAATACTCCCATGTCAGCTTTTTTAAGCGCACCCAAATGACCGCCGGCATTGTCTGCAATCTTCTCTGCTCTCACCTGAGCGTCTTTCGTTGCTTCCGCAATCATTTCGATTTTCAACTCAGCCAGCTTCGTGTAATAGTAGTTGGGATTATTCGAGTAAAACTCAATTCCCGAGTTGATAAGCTCTGTCACATTGCGCGATATCTCTTCTACCTTTTCGACTTCGTTCGATTCAATCTGTACACTTTGCTGCAAGCGATAACCCGTGAAAATGGAGCTTACTTGGTTACCGTCATCGTCGTATCGGTTGTCGAACTGTTGCTCGGTATCGATAGCAGAAAAAATGAGCTTGTCGGAAGGTATTCCCTTACCTACGAGATACGCTTGAATGGCTTCGCGCGCAGCTCCCAATTCGGCATAAGCCATTTTCAAATCCAGGTTCTTTTTGTGAAACGATCCACTCCATACGATTAGGTCGGAAGTGAAATCCTTGCTGCCAAGCCCCGTCACGGAAATACTATCATTTCCCTTGTTACGGTTGAGATAGGCATTTGATAACAAAAAGGCAGAGCCCAACAC
>JBILIX010000263.1:0-3754 GCA_044368835.1 Flavobacteriales bacterium
AATTTCATTTTCAGGAGAATCACCTTGCATACAAGCAATGCGAGGAAGGAGTGAAGGCTGCCATGCAGCGCGGCGTGCAGAAAATTATCTTGCATAATACGTTTACGATGGAGTGGGAGATGGAGCCCTATTTCAAACTCGCGTCGGAGCTCGGCTATCGCTTGCATGTTGTCACGGTTGAAAATCGCCACGGAAGTGCCAACGTGCACGACATACCGGATGACCAAGTGGAGCGCATGCGAGGCAAGTATAGCGTGAAGCTCTAGGTGGGTGCTGAGGACTGGTTACTGGAGACTGAGGTTGGATTGTGAGGTGTTGTGAACTTCGTTGGTTATGGAGTGTTTAAGTAATATGAAAACAGCAATTATTATTCTCGGGGTCGTGATTGTGGCATTGGCCATCTACAGCTTTAGTACCCGTCACCGTGTTTCACCTGAAAAGAAAGCATCTATGATAGCAGAAACTCCTAAATCGTTTTATGAATTGACCTACACCGATATCGACGGCAAACCCGTTTCTATGTCGGCCTTCAAAGGCAAGTATGTCTTGTGTGTCAATGTAGCCAGCAAGTGCGGCCATACCCCGCAATACGCTAAGTTGGAAGCCCTTTATGAAAAGCTCAAAGACAAACTTGTAATCATCGGATTTCCTTGCAACCAGTTTTTGGGTCAGGAGCCTGGAAGCGAGAAGGAAATCGCAGAGTTCTGCACAAAGAATTACGGCGTTACATTCCCTCTTTCATCTAAAATCGATGTCAAAGGAAAAGACCAGCACCCAGTGTATACATGGTTGATGACCAAAGATGTCAATGGAGTATCAGACGACAAAGTCGAGTGGAATTTCCACAAGGTGTTGGTGTCACCCGAGGGCACTTGGTTGAAGGCATTTTCTGCTGGCAGCGATCCGATGGAGGTTGCAGCGACAATCCAGTAAGTAGGGGATAGGTAATAGGTGAAAGGTGATAGGTGTGAGAGAATCAGGAACTTCTGATTCGTATTCTTCCTTTTCCGTCACAGTGCCGTGTGACACCTCTCACCGTTCCTAGTGAGTTTCAATCTTCTCTAAGGCCATGCAATTAGAGTAGTCTTGTTTCATTAATTATACTACCATGAAACAGATTACCTACCTAGTTGCAGCACTGCTGATTTCTTCCGCTTTGTCTGCGCAAAGCATTCCCAATGGCGACTTTGAGCATTGGACAACTTTCAATTTTTTTGAACCTACGGGTTGGATTTCTTCCAACACAGAAACCATTCATGCCAACAATTGGATAACAGTTGTGCCTGCCAACGGGCACATTGCCGGCGGTCATGCCATACACATGAGCACGGATGGGCAAAACGGAAGGGTATTACCGGGCTACTTTTCTAATACCACTGGCGATCCGCTGCTCGGCCAAGGTGGCACTGAGTACCATGAAATTCCTCACTCTGTAAAAGGATACGTTCGCTATCATACGATGGGGGTCGATACGGCCTTGGTGGTTATCGCTTTTAAGAAGGCTGGACAAGTGATAGGACAGAAGGTTCTTACTTTCAGCGGAAACCAGAATTGGTTCGTTGAGTTTAATGAGTTGCTGGATATTTCGGAAGTGCCCGACGCGGTTGTAGTGGCCGCCGTTTCCAGTGATGTTCGAAACCCCGAGGTAATGCAAACAGGAAGCTTTCTTGAGTTGGACGATTTGACCTTTGAAGGACGGTTTCCATTGCCGCAATTACCCAATCATGACTTTGAAAATTGGCAGCAAACACACATACATCATGCAAATGATTGGAAGGTGCAGGGTAAGTTGGTGGATAGAACAGCGGCTACACCTTTCGGTAACTATGCTTTATCCATGACTTCCTATTCCGATTGGGAAGGTCATGTTCATTCATCCGGAGTAACGACCGGTTATATGGATGCAGCTGGGGAGTGGTTCGGAGGGTTTCCTTATGGACAGCTTTCAGATACCCTTCGCGGTTGGTACAAGTACATAACAGATGGAGCCGATGCCGGAGGTCTTTCGTTGGAAATGATAAGCGGGAATCTAAGTTTAGGCGGAGCCTTTTACCAGTTTTATCCAACCAACAACTGGACCTACTTCGAAATTCCGATGCACTTGAATCAGCAGCCCGATACGCTTCGCCTTCAGCTTATGTCGTCTGCTTATCCGTTTGATGAAGCCATTGCCGGCAGCACGCTATTCATAGACAATTTACAGTTGACCTCTCAGCCCTTGTTGTTGGAGCAGTTTAAAATTGAGTCGCCTGGAAATGCGTATCCAAATCCTGCAATCGCGTTGTTGCACGTTCCACTGCCAGCCAATTACAAAGGCGATGTTCATGTATTGGTGTACGATGAGCAAGGAGCGTTGGTGAAAACACACAATGAGCATCAACCGGAAAGCATACTAAGATTGCCTTTGGAGGATCTTGCTCCCGGAAGTTACAGCTATGAGGTGCGCAGCCACGAGTGGTTGTATGGCGGACGTTTTGTGAAAAACAGATAAGTTCTGGGGAGGGGTGTTGGCAAACCTTTGATGGAAGCAGTTGTTTTGGGTATATGCGTGGAGTAAAAAAACAACACCTGCCCGAAAAAATCTGTCAGGTTTGCCAACGCCCTTTTTCTTGGCGCAAGAAGTGGGCTGCTGTTTGGGACGATGTCAAATACTGCAGCGATCGTTGTCGCTCGAATAAAAACGATATATGAAAGCTCTCTTGTTGTTTCCGCACCAATTGTTTCGGCAGTCATTGCCCGAGGTTGATGGTGGAGTTTGGCTGATTGAAGAACCCTTGTTTTTTCTGCAATACAATTTCCACCCGTTAAAGCGGGCCTATCACAGGGCAACGATGAAGGTGTTCGAGGCTGAGCTTAAGGCATCCGGAAAGGTAGTTCACTACATGGAGGCACACGATCCTAAAGCCGACGCCAGAAGGTTAATTGAGCAGCTGGCATTGCAAGGTGTGAAGGAAATTCACTTATTCGATGTTGTGGATGATTGGTTGGAACGAGGGATTGTCAATGCATCACAAATTGCAGGTGTTTCTATACATTGGCACCACAATCCGCAGTTCATGGAATCGAAGAAAGAAGTGTTGGATTATTCGGGCGGCAAGAAGCGGTTGTTCCATGCCGACTTTTACAAGAAGCAACGGCTCAAGCATGGAATTTTGATGGATGGGGCAGGAGAGCCACTCGGTGGTCAATGGTCGTTTGATGAAGACAATCGAAAGCGCTATCCCTCCAAGGCAATCCCCCCGCGTATCGAACAGCTGCCGGAATCGGCTTATTGGAGCGAAGCAGTTCGATATGTGCAGTTGAACTTCGAGAACCCCTATGAATTACCGCTCGGCGATTTTCGTTATCCGATAACCCGCGCCGAAGCGTTCGATTGGTTGGAGGACTTTCTCCAGCATCGATTGAAAGATTTCGGCCCGTATGAAGATGCCATTGTCAAAAAGGAGGTTGTGCTACATCACAGTGTGCTCACTCCGATGCTGAATGTGGGCTTGATTTCTCCGCGCGAGGTGATTGATCGGACGCTCCAATTTGCATCAGCGAATGAGGTGCCCATGAATTCATTGGAAGGCTTTATCCGGCAAATAGTCGGATGGCGAGAATACATTCGCATGGTCTACGAATGGAGAGGGAGGATAGAACGCACACGCAACTACTGGGGCTTTAAGCGAAAGATACCAGCATCTTTTTGGATGGGAACAACAGGCATTGATCCGTTGGACGATACCATCCGCAAGGTGCGTGAAACAGGGTA
>JBILIX010000264.1:0-3751 GCA_044368835.1 Flavobacteriales bacterium
GTGGGGCCTTTCACTCAAGTGCTCGACACCGCCAATTGTGCACCATTCGGTGTGACCTTTCAAGCCTTCAACCCAAGCGATCAATACTTTGACTACTTCTGGGATTTCAACGATGGGAATGGTGACCCCTTTGGTGGTACGGCGACCGCGCATGCCTATATGATGCCCGGGTCGTACTGTCCATCTATCATCATGACAGACCCGAACGGGTGCGATGTCTACATCCCTTGCACCGATACCATTGTAGTTGAAAACTACGCTTCAACCGCGATCGTTCCCGAAAATATTTGCGCCACCAGTGAAGCTGAGATTGTGATTCAACACGCTGATTCATTCGTGTGGGATCACCCGTGGGTTCATGCAGGAGCAGGCGCAAACACGCTTTTAGTTCGAGCCGACAGTTCATTCAGCTTTGCATTGACATCGACCTATTCCGACTGTGTTCACACGCAAACAATCTTCGTAAACGTATTGCCATTGCCGCAAGTACAGCTGGCCCTTGTGGATTCTGTTTGCGCCAACACCGGCATGATTCCTCTTATGGGAGGTGTGCCAGAAGGCGGACAGTACACATTGGGGAACGTCAACACGAACACACTTAATACCAACCTGTTTTCGGGAGAAAGTGTAGTTTTTGTGTATCAATTCACCGACGCGAATGGTTGCAGCAATACAGCGGCTGACAGCATATATGTCATAACGCCACCGTTTGTTGAACCCCTTGTTGGACGTGAATTTTGTGCGGGTGAAAACAGCATTGCGTTCGTCAACGATTCGCTTTCTTTCTACACCGTTAACGGAGCTGTTTCAGACACATTCACACCTGTATATACAGGTACGGCTTCCGCTGTGATACATCACGTATATGATGCGTTTGGTTGTCACAACAATGCCCAAACCGAATACATGGTGCACGCAAAACCTACGGGCACCATTCACGCGCCGCACGCTTGCACACATGCAGAGGTTTCGATTGTTGCAGATGCATCGGTTGAGGGGTCACAAATTTCAAGTTTACACTGGATTGTAGACGAAACCATCGAAGGCGTTGGCCCTGAGGTAAACGGCCTTGTTTATGAAGTCGGTGGTGAACACACGGTTGGTTTCAATCTTCAAAGCATGGCAGGATGTGCCTCCACCATCGACACAATCTTCATGGTTTATGACACTCCCAATGCTCAATTTTCGAGCAACGTAGCCTGTGAAAAAGACACAACCCTTCTCACTGATTTAAGCACATTTGGCAACGACAGCATCAACTCCTGGGTGTGGAGTTTCGACGGAATTCAAATCACTTCTGAAGGCGATACCGGCATCATTTTTCCTAACCCCGGAAATGTTGCTTTGTCTTTGCAGGTAAGCACAATACACGGTTGCACCCACAATTCCACACGCAACATAATCGTGCGATATGCACCCGTCGTTGAAGCAAATGCCAACAATCACTGTTTTGGAATTCCGACTATTTTCGAGAGCGTTAGCAGCATTCCGAACGGCGGTGTCGTGAGCACCTACTGGACAATTGAAGCAGCCACCTTTGTAATGCAGGGCGCTCAGGCCAGCTATCAATTTCAAGACAATGGAATCTACAACTACACATTCACAGCTGAAAGTAACTTCGGGTGCACAAGCAGTATTACCGATAGCGTTGAAGTGTTTGCAATTCCCGTTATAGCGCTGCCAGAAGGAACCTATGAGTATTGTGAAAATCAGCTTGTGGGCATTAGCGCCAGCGCAACCACAGATGATCAATCAAGCATTTCCAGTTTCACCTGGGCGATTGATGGGGAAGTTGTTTCTCAAACAAATCCCGCTCAGTTTGAGCTTGATGATATTGGTGCCTATGTGCTCGAGGTAGTGGCAACTAGCAATCATGGCTGTATTGGCACCTTTGCGCTAGAACAACCCATTGTTGTTTATCCTATACCAACAGCCGGATTTACTTGGAGCATGGACCAGATGAATGAGTCGCCCACTGTATTGGTGTCTTCGACCTCAAGCGCTGATGTGGTGCAAACAGCCTACAACTGGGGTGATGGAAGCGGCGATGAAATGGAAAGCCATCAATATGCCAGCAGCGGCTCGTTTGAAATTACGCAGGTAGTTACCAATAGTTTTGGTTGTAATGCTTATCACAGCGAGCCCGTAGAGGTTTATAATGGCATTCAATTTTACATTCCGAGCGCATTCACGCCCGATCTTAACAATCACAACGAATTGTTTTTACCCGTGCTAAGCGGGTCAAACGTTACCTACTACGTGTTCCGGGTCTTCAATCGTTGGGGAAATGAAGTGTTTACCTCCACAACTCCGGGGGAGGGGTGGGACGGCTACTTCAAGGGAGAGCCCGTGCAAGATGGCGCCTACAACTGGTCTGTAGACATGATTGTGCGCGGACGCCAGGATTTATTCAGTAAAAAAGGAAGCGTGCTGTTAATGCGCTGATCAAAGGATGTTGATGCGTTCTCCAAACTCATCGCGGTAATTTCCTCCAACGGGAATTTCCTTATTGATGTCGGCCAATATCACGTCGCCACCCGATATTGAAGCAATCTTGTCCATGTTCACGATGTAGGATCTGTGCAAGCGTTGAAACACTGTTTTAGGAAGCTTTCTTTCAATGTCCTTCATGGTAGCATGAATGATAAACTTCATTTCCATGGTAACAATCTGCATGTAATCTTTCAGTGCCTCCACATAGTAGATATCCGCAGTATTGACCTTCACAAGCTTCGATTGATGCTTGATGAATAGATAGTTTGCGTTTGATTTAAAGCTGGTAAGCGAACGAAGCAACTCGTTTTCTACACGCACCTCTTTCTCCTTGCCATGTTTGTGGATGGCCATTTCGATTGTGGTGTGCAGATCAATCTCCTTGAAGGGCTTCAAGATGTAGCCGTGCGGCTCCGTAATTTTTGCCTTATTCAATGTGGGCTCATCGGCAAAAGCGGTTAAATAAATTACGGGAATATCCATCTCCTGCTTTATAGCTTCCGCGGTATCAATACCGGTCATGTTGCCCTTTATCTGTATGTCCATGAGCGCTATGTCGGGCTTGGTGGCTCTCGCCAGCTCAATTGCTCGCTCACCGTTGTCGGCCTGAGCAATTACATGATAACCCAATTTTTCCAAGCTGCGTTCAATGTCTTTTCGAACAATGCTTTCATCTTCCACCACAAGAATATTAACGGCCATACCGGGTAATTTTAGAGATTTAGAGCCAATATAAGTTTATATTTTGCTACTTGCGGCGGAAACGAATTAAAAATTCCGTTCCGTTTGACTGATCGACCTTCACGGTCGCATCAATCTGCTCCAATAAGGCATAAACCAATTGAATACCCAATGAGTTGTTTTTCTCGAAAGCAAAATCTTTTGGCAAACCCACGCCATCATCCTTGACGGCGAGAATTACCTCATCATTTTCCTCCCTAAGTATTACCGTCAATGTTCCTTTTTTACGCCCTTTAAAGGCATATTTCAACGCGTTGCTGACAAGCTCATTGATGATGAGGCCGCACGGTATAGCTTGGTCCAAATTCAAGCCAACCGAATGCATGTCGGGAACAAAATCAACACGGGTAGCGGCGGTTCGATAGCTCTGTATCAGGTTTGACGCTATCGTCTTAATGTAATCCATGAACTCCAAACGACTGAAATCTGCGGTGCGATAGATCGTCTCGTGTATGAATGACATGCTTTTGATTCGCTGCTGACTTTCACGCAAAATCTCGAGTGTCTTAGCATCGTT
>JBILIX010000265.1:0-3749 GCA_044368835.1 Flavobacteriales bacterium
ATTGCATGCCTTGAGCCTTGTGAGTATCGGGCTTTTCACCGCGATGCCATTCACCTTGCTGATAAGACCCACTCGATTTTACAGCACACTTGTTTTGCTCATAATCGGAACGATATCGGTGTTGTTTCTCACCAATATGGCAACGGGATTTGCCATCATCAGTTTAGCGCTTCCGTGGATTGACGCCAGGGAAAGCTATGACTAAAGGAGCTCAGCAATAATTTTTTCTACTGTATAACCCTCTGCTTCGGCTTTGTAATTGCGCACAATACGGTGGCGAAGAACAGGCACGGCTACTGCACGAACATCCTCGATATCGGGGCTGTATTTACCCTTGAGAGCGGCAACACATTTCGCACCTACAATCAAGAATTGAGAGGCACGCGGACCAGCACCCCAGCTCAAGAAATTGTTCACCATTGCAGGAGCGAGCTCGTTTTGAGGACGCGTCTTTGCCACCAATTTAACAGCGTATTCAATTACGTTATCGGCCACAGGCATCTTACGAATGAGCTGTTGATAGAAAGCGATTTCCTGTCCTGAAACAACACTGTTTATCTGAGGCACCACATTGGATGTGGTTGATTTGACGATTTGAATTTCGTCAGTAAGCGTCGGATAATCAACCCAAACATTCATCATAAATCGATCGAGCTGTGCTTCGGGCAGCGGATACGTACCTTCCTGCTCGATTGGGTTTTGCGTAGCGAGAACGAAAAACGGCGCAGGTAGGTCATAGGTTTTTCCGCCCGACGTGACTCTTCTTTCTTGCATGGCTTCGAGCAACGCCGATTGTGTTTTTGGGGGGGTACGGTTGATTTCGTCAGCAAGAATGATATTCGAGAAAATGGGACCCTTTACAAATTTGAAGCTTCTGGACTCATCGAGAATTTCAGATCCTACAATATCGCCGGGCATCAGATCAGGGGTAAACTGAATTCGGTTGAATGACAGCCCCAATGATTTTCCGATTGTGCTAACAAGAAGGGTTTTCGCCAAACCCGGAACACCTACCAGCAAGCAGTGACCGTTGCCGAAAATGGAGATCAACACGTCGCGCACTACTTCTTCTTGACCAACAATTGCCTTGCGTATTTCGCGCTGCAAATCGTTGTATCGACCCTTGAGTGAATCGATTGCTTCGGCGTCGGAACTAAACTTTATCTCTGACATACAGTATAGGTGTTAAAAAGGAAGTCGGGCGAAGGTAAAAATGAAATCGCCCATACAAAGTCGCAAGTTGTTAAGGATTGTTTTTAGGCCAAGCAAACTGGGTAGTGCAATTCAGATAGTCCGTATCTGTTTGAACGTACGTTGAAGCGATGCGCTTCTTCACCCACTTATCGGTCTCAATCTGTTTGGCGCGGGCTTCTGCTACCTGCTTGAAAATTTCATAATCATCCTTCATGTTAGCAGCATGCGCAGGTAAGCGATTGTCGAGATGGTAAACGACATACGATTGCTTTCCATCTTCCGCTGTTGCGAGAATTGCATCGCTTATATCTCCGAGCTTCATGCCCATGAAAACCAGATTGAGCTCGGAGCTCAGCGCAGCAACGTCGTGACGCGTGCCGCCGGAAGCTTGGTTGATCACTTTACCGCCCTGGTTTTTGGAGTCTTCGTCGGTACTGAATTTCAATGCAGCTTGGGAGAACGAAAGTGTGTCACCAATAATCGAAATAACCTTATCCAGCTTTTTGCGCGCATCGTCTAAATCGTCCGATTTTACTTTGGGTGACATGAGGATGTGGCACGACTCATAAAACTCACCACGCTTCTCAACGACCTTCACGAAATGGTATCCGTAAACAGTCGAAAACACAGGCGAATAAGAGCCTTCCGGCGTGTTGTAAACGGCCGCTTCGTATTCCGGAACAAATGAACCCTTTCGTTGCAGTGGATAGCAGCCACCCTTGTATTTGGAGCCGGGATCTTCGCTCCACTTGGCAGCCTCGAGTGTCATGGATGATTTGCCGTTGGCCAAGTTCATTCGGATGGAATCCATCATGTGAAGGATACGCTGCACTTCGGTGTCACGCACTTTCGGGGCAACTTGAATTTTCGAATACTCTACCTGCTCTCCGATAAGTGGTATGGAGTCTTTAGGAACCGTTTGATAGTAGCGCAACACATCGGCCGGTGTTACCTTGACCTTGTTTGTGATGTTGTCTTGCATCTTCTGCACGAGCAATTGATCTTTAATCAAATCAAAATACTCTTCCTTCAACTGCGCTTGCGACTTGCCGTAGTATTTTTCAAACTCCTCGACACTGCCAAACATTTGCACGAAGTATTCGATGCGACGCTCCACCTGCGACTGCACTTCACCGTCACTAACTTCTATACTATCGAGTTTCGCCTGGTTTAGAAGTAGTTTTTGATAAAGCAAATTCTCGTAGACCGAACAGCGCATTGCCGCATCGTCGGAGCCCTTTCCTTCGGTCATTTCCAACACAGAAGACTCCAAATCGCTTTGAAGAATTATTTCATTGCCCACTACACCAATGATTCGGTCAACGACTTTGCCCGGCTGTGCATTTGCATTACCGAACCATATGAGCATCGTAACGATTGCAATCCACCTCATTGTTTCGAATAGTATAATTTTATTTCACCGTCTTGCTGCGCCTTGCTATAAATGTCCTGACGCATCGTTTCGAGTAATGTCAACTTTCGCTTATTGATGATCATCGCCCGAATTTTCTCACGCTCGAAGCTAAGAGGTGATTTACTTCCTGCCAACTGATAATCGGTAATGGATATTAGGTAAAGGTTATTTTCCTTTTCGAATTCGATGGTATTCTTCTTCTTGAGAAAACCTTCGATGTCGTATACCTCGAGGGGAATCTGCTGGATGAATTCATCCCATTTCAGCCATTCCTCTTCGTTGTAATAATAACCGGCTCCTATTTCCACGCAGAGCTGCTGCCACTTCACCAGGTCTTCGGGTTTCGCAGAATTGAACAGTTTCTTCACTGCACCGATTTGCTTGCTATCGGCTGCGATGGCTGTGAACTTCACTTTCAAGATGTAATCCTTCAGTTGAAAGTTCTTTTCGTTTTCAGTGTAGTACTGCTCAATTTCCTGGTCTGAAACAACCGTGTCCAATTTCTGACGCACCCATTCCTGTTCAAACGCGTAAATGAGCAATGAGCTTCGGTAGTTCTCTATCATTTCTTCGAAGGACTTGAGCTCATCGGGCAGGTTCGATTCGGCCTTTGAAATGATGAGTTGCTTAGTGATCCAGTCGTGGATGTAGTGGTCGGCCAGCGACGCGCTATCCTCTGATGTTGAATTGTCGGGGACTACATCTGAAACCTCTTTCCAGGTGAGTTGCTTGTCACCAATCTCGGCAATCAACTCCGCACGATCATTCCCCCAGTCGCAAGCGACCAGTGAGAGAGCGATAGCAAGTGCCGAAATAACCGTGACTCTCATTACTTAATGGAATGAAGCACGTCTTTGTTAACTGTAAACTGATGTTCCTTTCGCATAGATGAAATCCACTCCTGCTCAAGGAAGGTTTGGAATTCAGAAGTAATCATACCGCGCGCCTCGTCTAGTTTCTTCACTGAAGGAGCAATGATTTCCTTGAACTGAATGATTACAATTTGATCATTGTCGGCAATATCACTGCTGAGGCCTACTTGCCATGGAGCCTTTGCCAGCAGTGCATTGTCTTCTTTGGCGTACAAACCCTCCTGGACTTGAAGGTTGAGTTGTGACTCCTTATTCAACTCACCGGCGAT
>JBILIX010000266.1:0-3745 GCA_044368835.1 Flavobacteriales bacterium
CTTTGCTGGATTCTGATTGGAACGTTGTCGGGGTTTTCGTAGGTGGTAATTCACGTTGCACAGCTGCGGGCGGTATGGATCGATTTGTATTGCTGAAGGATGTGTGGATGACCTTCCTTCCTTTCTTGGATCCACTGCAATCGTTGGCCGATCGAATACCCGGGATGGAAACACCTCAGTTCGAAGCCGAGGCGAATGTGGAGAATGAGTTGGTTGTGTTTCCTAATCCTGCGGCAGAGCGAATACAAATTGCAGGTTTGGATGTTTCAGAAATTGCCTCGCTGGAGGTCTATGATGCAACGGGCCGCATCATGATACGCACTCAAAACACTCAAACTATCGACGTCTCTGCTCTGAATGATGGAGTGTATGCACTGAGAGTGATTTCGTCACGGGGTATTTTATCGAAGAGTCTATTGGTTTCAAAAAAATAAGCCGCGGAAAATCCACGGCTTAGCATGCAATCTATTTCTTCATTCAGAATTTAATCTTCGTCGTCGGCGCCTCCCTCATCTCCTGCCATGTCGGCGTCAACATCATCGTCGCCATCTCCTTCGTCCATGTCATCCATGTCGTCATCGCCATCACCTCCTTTGAAGCTCTCAAATTCTGACATTGCCGAGCCTTCGTTTTCTTGGTTTTCTTCATCATCGACCTTCATGTTCTTGTCGATTTTGAAAAGGTAAATGGTATCATCGGTTCGCACCTCGAGTGCCTTGATGAACTGTCCTTTGGGCGTCACAAAAGAAACGAGGTTCTCGTTTTCGAAGCCATTCGGATAGTGCTCATTGATGAGGTCGATGTGCTCCTTGGTGAGCGTGTTGTAATCTTTGATGACTCTTTTAAGAGGTGCAGCAGCCATAGCCGTTGATATTGGGGATTATTGATTTAGTATCCATGCAAATATGAGGGGAGCGACGATTGTTGCGTCACTTTCCACAATAAATTTTGGTGTAGTGATATCGAGCTTGCCCCAGGTGATTTTCTCATTGGGCACTGCGCCACTGTAACTGCCGTAGCTAGTGGTGCTGTCTGATATCTGACAGAAGTAGCTCCAGAAGGGAATGTCGTGCATTTCCATGTCTTGGTAGAGCATCGGAACAACGCAGATGGGGAAGTCGCCGGCAATACCACCACCGATCTGGAAGAAGCCCACACCCTTACCCGCCGAATTGTCGATATACCATTTCGCCAACCAGGTCATGTATTCGATACCACTTTTCATGGTGGTAGGGTTTATTTCACCCTTAATGCAATAGCTAGCGAAAATGTTACCCATCGTGCTGTCTTCCCAGCCGGGTACGATGATGGGCAGGTTGCGCTCTGCTGCTGCGAGCATCCAGGAGTTCTTAGGGTCAATCTGGTAGTATTCTTCCAGTACACCGCTCAGCAGCATCTTGTACATATACTCATGCGGAAAGAATCGCTCTCCTGCATCGTTGGCTTGCTTCCAAAGAGCGTGAATGTGTTTTTGCAAACGTCGAAACGCTTCTTCTTCCGGGATACAGGTGTCGGTTACACGGTTTAGGCCGCGCTCCAACAAGTCCCACTCTTGCTGAGGGGTCAGGTCGCGGTAGTTGGGCACACGCTCATAATGGTTGTGTGCTACCAAATTCATAAGGTCTTCTTCGAGGTTGGCACCTGTGCAGGATATGATGTCTACCTTGCCCTGGCGAATCATTTCGGCAAGTGAAATTCCGAGTTCAGCCGTTGACATAGCGCCGGCTAAGGTGATCATCATTTTGCCGTCTTCCAGAAGGTGTTGTTCGTAGCCTTTGGCAGCATCTACCATGGCGGCGGCATTGAAGTGCAGGTAGTTTTCCTGCATGAACTGCCGTATTGAATTGTATTTACCCATTGTTTTGTGAGTGAAAAGTCCGTTGGAAAGACGGAATTAATCCGCGGCAAAAATGAAAAAATCAACGGTGATTTGAACAATTTTTTTTCCGTGTTTTTGGAAAGATTGTAAACACCAGTATAATCAATGCCTTCCGCGGGTCTGAAGCGAATATCTTATTACAAAAGCAATGACCTGCCTTTTTACTTTGTTGTCGTGCTCCTTATTCAAGGTGTCGTTCAAAATGTATTGAAACTTAAATGAGCAGTATTCGTGTTTAATGCTATTCACCTTGAGCACCATGCTTTCCGGTTGGATGAGATCTTGTAAATCGCGCAGTGCGTAAATGATTTCCTTTTCCAGTTTCTCCAAGTGCTCAACTTGCGCAATGTCGAGCTCGAAATCAATGCTGCTTTTCTTGAGTTCTCTGCGAGTATAGTTTATGATATGCCCTTGAAATACATTGTTATTGGGTATGTAAACAATGTCATCATCCTCGTTGAGCAAATGCACATTGGAAAGGGTGATGTCGATGATTTTCCCCTTCGTGTCAGCGATCTTTACTGTGTCTCCAATGTTCACGATGCGCGCAAAGGTCATATACATCCCGTTGATGAGGTTGGAGATGTAGTCTTTTGTAATCAAAGCCAACGCTGCGGCCAAGAGACTGAGTGTCGTAATTGTCTCTTTCAGGCTAATGCTGAACATGGATAGCACTAACACTCCGAAAATTAACGAGTAAACAATTCGGGCTAACTGAGATAGACCTGCTGTGAAATTGTCTTTCTTGACTCCGCCCTGCGGCCTGTAGAAGGCAATGGTCATCAAGCGTGCGGCTTCAATAGTTAGGAATACCACCAGCGCATGGTAGAGCGTGTTGGCAAGCCGATCAGGTGGGTCAAATGTATTGACCAGCGAAACAAAGCTCTTACGCAGGCTTACCAGAATAATGAGTAGTACCGTTGCATTGATGGCCTTCGAAAAAGTGAGCAGTTTCATGTTCGCTTCAATTAATCGTAATAACCCAATATTTCCAGTACATCCTTGGGTTTTTGCTCCGGTGCCCACAACTTGTACTTCAGTTTTCCTTTGCTGTCGCGATCAATCAGGAGGTGCTTAGGCTGAGGCATCAGGCAATGGTGTATGCCGCCGAATCCGCCCAAGGTGTCTTGGTATGCTCCGGTGTTGAAAAAGCCGATGTATTGCGCTTGATCGGGATAGTACCTCGGTAAGTAAATGGCGTTGGTGTGTTGCTCTGAGTTGTAATAGTCGTCGCTGTCGCAAGTAAGTCCGCCCAAAAAGACCCGCTCGTAGTTTTCGTTCCAATTGTTGATTGGAAGCATGATGAATCGTTTGTTGATGGCCCAGCTGTCGGGCAATGTTGTCATGAAAGATGAATCAATCATGTTCCACTTTTCACGATCGTTTTGCTCCTTTTGATACAAAATCTTGTAGAGCGCGCCTCCGCTTTCACCCACGGTAAATGAACCGAACTCCGTATAGATGTGCGGCACAGGAACGCCCGCGTCGTCGCATGCATTTTTTACCTGGCGAAGAATCTCGGTTACCATGTATTGGTAGTCGAACGAGTAAGCAAGTGAGTTTTTTATCGGAAACCCACCGCCGATGTTGAGACAGTCGAGTGTGGGGCAAATTTCACGCAGTTCACAATACACTTTCAGGCATTTCACCAATTCGTTCCAATAGTAGCTCGTGTCTTTGATGCCCGAATTGATGAAGAAGTGTAGCATCTTCAAATTCAAATGCGGATTGTCGTGAATTGACTTCTTGTAGAAGCGCACAATTTCACGGTATCCGATTCCCAAGCGTGAAGTGTAGAATTCAAACTTCGGCTCTTCTTCACTGGCGATACGAATGCCAATGTTCATCGGCTCCTGAACCAATTCT
>JBILIX010000267.1:0-3727 GCA_044368835.1 Flavobacteriales bacterium
AGATTTTCCTTTAAGCGCAATACCTGACGGGTCTTAGTCTTTTCGGTTTCACGCAAGGTATTCAGCGCGGTTTCCATTTTGGCTCGGTCGTTTTCCAACGACTTGGTTGAGGCCAACATCTGCTCGCACGGGCTGCCTTCAACACCACTGCGAATGGCGGTACGGCGATCCTTTTCAGCCGTCAGTGCAGCTACCGTGCCGTCGTAATTGCGAGCTTGCTCTGCTGCCTGAATGGCACCAATCGACGCCTGCAAGGCTTCCATTCGCTTGGTTTCACTTTCTTTAAATGTGCTGATGGCTTGTGCTGTATTGTAGGCTGCTTGTGCTTCAATCTGGGTAGCCGCTGCTTGCTTGGTAAGTTCTACCATTCTGCGCAGTTGCGCAATGTCGGCTTCTGTTATAACCTCACCTGGAAGTGCCTTGCGAATGGCTTCTGCCTCGCTCAACAAAGCTTCTGTTTCTTTTTGCTTCTTGCGTGCATAGGCTAGGCTATTGTTGCGCTTGCTATCACTTTCTTGAACGAAGCGTTGAATGACATTCAATTCACTCTTCATCTCACCCACAACCGAAGCAACGCTGCCTCCTTCAAAACCAGCCGCGATCGTGGCATTTTCCATGTTCTGATCGAACGTTCGCAACTCATCTTCTTTCTTCACGTCTGTTTTCGTGAGCGAAACCATGGGCGCGTCGCCGGTATTTACGTCGAGCACCGATTTTTTGCGAAGCATTTCTGCTGCTAGCACCGACAAATCTTCGTTGAGTGGTTCTTCGAAATAGTTGTTGATGATGATGCGCTCTTTGCCACCTTCGTTGATGAGGCGCATTTCTTGACGAAGCGCAACAGGCTTGTCGAAAGAGGGAATCTTCACAGAAACCTCGTGCACGGTAGGGCTGTTTTCGGTAACTACTTTAAAGGTGTATTGTCCCGACTTCGGCACATACACGATATACTCGCCTGTGTTGTTCGAGTTGCCGTCACAAACACCACGCAGGGTGTTCGATTCCAAAATCTTGATACCAACCTTGTGCTGCTCGGGGTCAATTTCGCTCACATACATTCCCTTGAGATACACAACCTGGAGTGGTGTGGTCTCAACCATTACGCTGTAAACGTTTAAGTGGTCCAAATCGCTCGAGCGTCCGCTTGCGAAATAGGCGCGCTGGTTGAGCGAATCGGCAATGTAGAAAATATCGTCATCGGGTGTGTTGATGGCGAAATCAAGGTTTACCGCCGGACCAAATTCGCCGTTGGTTGGATCGTAAACCGATTTGAAAACATCGTATCCGCCCATGCTGTTGTGGCCCTTCGATGCAAAGTAGAGCGTTCGGCCGTCGCTGTGCATGAAACAGAAGTCTTCATCGTATTTTGTATTAACGCCGCCGCTAAGCTTCACGGGCTCACTGAACGTGCCGTCGGGCAACACTTGGGCTTTGTAAATATCCTTACCGTTCGAGGCATTCTTGCCATACGAACTGAAGTAGATCGTTGTTCCGTTGCCCGGATAATGAATGACGCCGGGAGTGGTGCTCTTCAGGTCCTCTTTGCTCTTCAGAGCGTCGGGCACTGTCAAGATTTTGCCACCAATGGCTTCGAGGTTGAAATAACGGAAGAAGTTTGATTTATCCGTTTCTGTCTTGCTTATCACGGTAATATCCTTGATGTTCGAAAGCAGGTTTGAGCCGTAGATACAGGTCTCAATCTGGCGCAGCGTCTCTGCTTTGCGAGGCGCTTTTTCTCCGGCATAACGCACATAATTCTCGTATGCGGTGATTGCATCTTTAAACTGATAATTCAAGTGGTAAGCCTTGCCCAGGAAGTAGTATACCTCCGGGTCGTTCACACTTTTGTTGATGGCTGAGTTGAGATAGCGAACTGCCTTGGTCTTGTCGGCATCGCCGTAAATAGCGCATGCTCCGAACTTGAAGGCGTATTCGGCGTGGTTTGGGTAGAGCGATACCAGTTGCGAATACAACGGAAAAGCTTTGAGATAGGCGCCTTGCTCGAAATAGGCAGTAGCGTCTTTGATGAGTTGGTCTTCAGATCCTTTCTGAGCTGAAGCAATTTGACCAACAAACATTGCCCAAAGGGCGATGACCAATGTTTTTGTGCGGTTCATTGTGTTTTCTTTAAAAACGGTTTGGCGTGAAGTGTATTTGTTACCGACGAGTTGTAAACAGGTTCATTCGCAAGCGTTTGATCTGTTTTTTAACGTCGATGAATCGTTCTACGGCACGCGTGTACATATGGTTACAAATTCGTGTAATTTCTATAATCAACTTTTTTGCAGTCAACAGGTTATGAGAATGGGGCTGTGTACAAGTTGGGTTGTATTTTTGACCGCATGAATACCCTGCTGGCTCTGTTGAGGAAGGAGTTGCTGCTCGAGTGGCGCCAAAAACATGCTTTAGCAGGAGTAATCTTATATGTATTGGCCACTGTTTTTGTATGTTACCTTGGTTTTCAGCGTTTGGAGTCGGCCAAAACCTGGGGCGTTCTGTTGTGGGTCACCGGCGTATTTACTGCATTCAATGCAATGCAGAAAACGTTTGCTTCGGAATCGGCAGGCACCCAATTGTTTCTCTACACACTCGCGCATCCTCGATTCATAATACTAGCCAAGGCAATTTACAATGCGGTTTTCATCGCGTTGCTGAATCTGGTCAGTGTGCTGTTTTTTTTGCTTTTTTTCGGAACGGAGGTATTACAGTCGGTGGACTGGCTACAGTTTTTACTGGGTTTGCTGCTGGGTAGCACAGGTCTGGGCCTGTCGCTCACCTTTGTTGCAGGTATTGCTTTTAAGTCGGAAGGTGGGGTGGGCTTGGTGGCCATTTTGGGTTTCCCGGTCATTATGCCTTTGCTCATTACAATAGTGCGCCACACCACCTCTGCGCTTGAAGGTGCATCTGCCACGCAAAATGGATTGAACTTAATGGTCTTACTGGTGTTGAACGTTGTATCGTTTGTGCTGTCATACGTGCTGTTCCCCTACCTTTGGCGCGAATAATAGCGAGGCACTCAACAAGGCCCAACGTATTGCAAGGAATGAAGAATTGGATTAAGATACTCTGCGCTGCTTTACTGATTTACACGGCAGTATTCTCGCTGTGGCACCCGATGGCCCCCGGTGGCTTGTCGGTAAGTGCTACCGAGTTTCACCCGGGTCGCAACGAATTTGAGTTTGTAGGGTATGGCACTCACTTCAAGGAGGCTGAGGCTTCGCTGAAAGTATATGTTTCGGTTGATAGCTCAGCGGTTTACTGCGCCGACATACTCCAGGTCGTGGATAATCACAGGGCCATCGTCAGTGTTTTCTTACCCGACACCATCTCTTCTAAGCGATTCGGTTTCGCGGCCAACAACGACATCGATGGCACCATCATCGTCGATTCTCCCGTTGGTCAGGAAGGATTCAGTTTTGTGCCTGGAATCAAAAACGCTGAATGTCGCTATGCGGTAAACCATGAAGAGTTTTCAGGATTCGCATTTCCCTATCAGCCTATTATCATTGAAAGCATTCGAAACCTGATGTGGCACGTGCCCATGTGGTTTACCATGTTTGTGCTCATGACAATCAGTTTTGTTTTCAGTATTCGAGCTCTCGGCAAGGAAGAAGGCAGAATCGACCTTGACCATGATACCCGAGCCTCTTCGGCTGCTGCTGTCGGCTTGGTGTTTTGTGTGCTGGGGCTCATCACGGGGTCTCTTTGGGCGCGCTTTACCTGGGGC
>JBILIX010000268.1:0-3719 GCA_044368835.1 Flavobacteriales bacterium
GTATCACCCGCTGAGATTGGCATTGCGGCTTCCATAGGCAAAAGCGTGTTATCTGTTCAGCGCTTGCCGCGCATTCTCATCTGCTCCACGGGCGATGAGTTAATCGACATTTCGGAGACACCTCTCCCCCATCAAATACGTCGTTCGAACGTGCATGCCCTGCAGGCGCTTATAAAAAGTGTGGGCATTGAAGCCGACAGCATCCATTTAGCGGATGAAAAGAACATCATGCTCGAAGCCCTCGAAGAAGCACTGAACAATTACGATGTGTTGATTCTTAGCGGAGGCGTTTCGAAAGGTAAATTCGATTTGATTCCGGAGGTTTTGAATGCATTAGGTGTCGAAACGATTTTTCACACCATTGCCCAACGCCCCGGAAAACCGATGTGGTTTGGCACCTCGCAGAAAACAGTGGTATTTGCCTTACCCGGCAACCCGGTGTCGACATTGGCATGCGCTGCGCGCTATGTGCTGCCTTGGTTAAAAGCACAGATGGGAATTGAATCGATGGACATCCGCATTCCTTTGCAGGAAGCCATAACGCCCAACGAAAAACTCACGCTTTTCTTACCTGTTAGGGTAACGGCAAACCTTTCCTTGCAAGCTCAACTCATACGCAATCAAGGTTCGGGCGACTTCAGCGGTTTGGCCGGAATGACCGGGTTTATTGAAGTTGAACCCGGCACTGAATCTCCATCGCACTTTCGCTATTTTCCGTTGGGTTAGACCCTACTTCTTGGGGCCTTTGCCTCCCTCCTTTCGCTCCTTCATGTGCTGCAATAATTCGCGCTGAAATTCGCGATCCAACTTAGCAAGTCGCATGGTACGATCGGGGCCCAACACCGGTAAGCAATCTTTCAAAAATTGTGACTCCAAATCGATGTGTTCCTTCTTGTTCTGCGCTACTCGGTCTATTTCAACCAGTGCCTCTTTTTCGTTCAGCTTGGGTTCTTCTCCCTTCTTCTTATCTCCTTTTCCGGCCTTGCGCAATGCATCTTCCTTCTTGGAAAATTCATTGTAAATAGGCCAAAACTTCTCGGCCTCGGCTGGAGTGAGTTCAAGCTTTTCCGAGAAATAACCCCGTTTCAAAGCTTCCACTTTTTCCTTGCGTTTTTCACCACCAGGTGGCGGTGGAGGGCCTGGTTGTGACCATGCCAATGAAAGGAATGTTAGCACCAATCCCAATAAACAAATTGCCTTTTTCATAGTAGTGTTTTTATTAAAGTTCATCTATAACTTGAAGTGATTCTTCATCTTTCAAATACTCCTCAATATCGTCTGCATCGATGTCGTCCCAGCTTATGACTGATTGTCCCTTGGAAGGTTTAAAGTCATTGATCGACTTGGGCAACTTTTTTGTTGAAACCGTATCCGGTGCTAAGGTGTCTTCGACAATAAATTCGTCGTACACCGATTCATCGAACTCTATTTCCTCCAAATCCTCAAAGTCGAGTTGCGCCTGCTCGAGCTGCTGTGAAAAGGTTGTAGTATCCTCGTTTTCCGTCGCAACGAAAAACACCACACCGGCCAATACTGCTGCTGCAGCTACCGATAACCAGAGGCGAACTGTTCGGCCGGTTCTTCCATTTGGTGTCTTAGCATGTAACGCCTTATCAAGCTCGGCTGCCTGCTCCTCAAAATAACCCTGCGGCGTTTCAAAAGGGTTGGTCAATGCCGACTCCAACCTAATCTGTTGTGCATCAAAAAATCCTTCGGGGACCTGAAGATCCTCTTTAGAACGCTCCATCCCGTGAAGCACTGCATCGCTGAAGCGTGGCTCGTTATTGATGTCTTCTTCTTTCATTTTTCAATCAGGTATGCTTCAATTTTATGAACAGCATGGTGGTAGCTTGCCTTCAATGCTCCTACACTGGTGCCGGTTATTTCAGCCATTTCTTCGTAGTTGATATCATTATAATACCGCATGATGAAAACAGCCTTCTGCTTCTCCGGTAAAAGCCCAATAGCCGTTTGCAGTTTTGCCTGAATTTCATCGCCCGAAAAAAGCACATCCGATTGCAACGCACTTCCCAACTCTGATTCCACTCGGCTTGCGTCAACGTTCATCAAGCGCTTAGAACTTCTCAGAAAAGAGATGCACTCGTTGTGGGCAATGCGGTAAAGCCAAGTCGATAACTTTGATTCGCCTCTGAAACTGTCGATTGCCTTCCATGCCTTCACAAATACAATTTGTGAAATATCATCGGCATCTTCATGACTGAGCACCATGCGGCGTATGTAGAAGTAAATGGGGCGCTGATAGTGTCGAATAAACGCCGTGACTCCCGCATTTCTGCGCTGAGGGTCTTGTAGCATATCCAACAATTCGCGATCGGTCATATTGGATCAGACGCTACCGGTAGGCGTTGGGTTTAAAAGCTCTACCACTTTCTTGCGTTGAGCACTGTTTTAGTGAGCAAGAGAAACGTAAAAATCAATGCGAGGAAATACACCACATCGCGGCTGTCGATGAGTCCGCGGCTGAGTGAATTGTAGTGAGCCTGCATGCCTAAGTTCAGAATAACGGTATCCGCAGCTCCCAACAATTCAAAGGAAGCAATGGACGAAAAGCCCGTATACATGAAGAAGCAAAGCATGGCCGCCACCAAAAAGCTCACAATTTGATTGTTGGTAATGCTGGAAGCAAAAATGCCAATGGCCACATAACCCGCGGCCAGCAGCAACAGTCCGATGTAGGAACCCCAGGTGCCACCGCTGTCGATATTGCCTACCGGGTCGCCCAATGAATACACAGTGAAGTAATAAACCAAGGTGGGCACGATGGCAATAACCACCAACAGAAATCCGGCGAGGTACTTCGCTCCTATTATCTGAGCATCCGTAATTGGTTTGGTGAGCAATAACTCAATGGTCCCGGTGCGTTTTTCCTCCGCAAACGAACGCATGGTAATAGCCGGTATTAAAAACATCAATACCCAAGGCGATATAAAAAAGAGAGGCTCAATGGAAGCAAATCCGCTTTGCAAGATGTTGAAGTCACCGTCGAAAATCCACAAGAACAGTCCGGTGATAAGCAGAAATACAGCCACCACAACATAACCAATCAATGAGCTTAAAAACGTTCTTATTTCTTTCAGCAGGAGAGCTTTCATACGGGATTATTCTGTGCGTAAAATTAGTTAGGTGTGGCTAGTTTCGCTGTTCGTCTTCGATAAACGAACAACGCTGCGCCGATTAGGAAAAACAACACCGCAATCATCTCCGCCTGCGTAGCCTCAATACCGAGAAGGTCGAACTTATTATTGACGCGTATTTTTTCGATGAAAAAACGCTCAATTCCATTCAACATAAGGTACGTAGCAAACATGAGCCCCGGAATAGTGAGGCGCTTGCGAATGAACCACAGGAACAAGAAGATGGCAGTGGCCATGATGGTTTCATATACCGGAGTTGGAAACACCATGGGATCGAGGTGGGTGCAGTAGCCATCGAAACAAGGCACGTTCGGATCGGTGATGGGAAGCACGTTGGTGTCGTTGAGTTCGCCCAAATATTGAGGATAGTTCACGTCGTAATTCACGTTGTTGGGATAATCGTAGGCCCACATCCAATCGGGTAGCCAAGAAAGCCAGCCTGGCTTGGGTGAAGCATTGGCGATACCCCAATCGCCATCGCCGCTCACCTGACAGCCAATACGACCAATGCCATAACCGAGTATCATTCCGGGCGCCGCGGCATCCGACAAATGCCATCCGTTA
>JBILIX010000269.1:0-3715 GCA_044368835.1 Flavobacteriales bacterium
ATGTAAAAGCACTTTATGACGGTCAAGCTTCTCAATGGCAACGCACAGGTCCCGTGCTAGTTTCCGACTACTCGGCTCGACCTTTTGTGATGGGGCTTTGTGAACCCTTGAAAGGGAATATGCTATTAGATATTGGTTGTGGCGAAGGATACGTTGGGCGTGAACTGCTCAAACGAGGCGCCGAGCGCATTCACGGAATTGACATCAGCGAATCGATGATTGAAAAGGCTGAAGCCGAAATGAAGGCTCAAGCCATAGCGAATGCTTCGTATGAAGCGCGCGACATTCGTGAGTTGCGCGATGGTGAGTTTCAAGTCGATACTGTATTGGCCATGTTTCTATTCAATTACCTCAATGCCCCTGATACGGCTGAGGTGATGAAGAAAGTGTATAATCAACTTAAGCCGGGAGGGCATTTCATATTCTCTGTACCTCATCCATCGTTGGCCTTTTTAAAGCAGGATAAATACCCGTTCTATTTCGAAAAGCGAGGTGGCTATTTCAGTGGAAGAAACATTCTTTTTCCGGGTGAGATTTGGCGTCGCGATGGAATAGCAGTAGGCGTTCAATGCGTTCATAAAACATTTGAAGACTATTTCACGGCCATGCGAACTGCGGGTTTCCTATTCATGCCGGAAGTATATGAGTTGCATATCAATGAGGAACATGTGCAGCTAGATCCCACCTTCTTTACACCGCTCATCGACTTGCCGTTGCATGTCGCTTTCAAGGTTAAGAAATGAGCTCAATAAAGGCACAACATCAAATTTGGAAGCACCTGCCTTCGGTCGGCGACATTTCCGAAACAATACCCACGCACTTCACGGATGAACTGCTTCGCACCAGTGGCAACACTTCCGATTGGTTGACCAAGCCCAATTCGTTTTCATGGGATTCATCTGATTTACTGCACGAATACAGCAATCGATGGACGCAACAACTTGCATGTTCTCCCGGAGCTTTACGTCTTCAAATTGAGGGTATTTATACCGATGACCAGTTGAGGCAGTTGTACGCAATTCTTTCACGATCGCTGGGTTATCTCAATAACCGATACGGCTATTTCTTTGATGTAAAAGACCGTGGACTCGACTACACGAAAGAAGCTATACCTGTTTCCAAAACCAAGGCGGAAACAGGCTATCACACCGATAGTACTGCTAAGCATTACCTCCCTGATGTTGTAGGGCTTCTTTGCCTGCAACCTGCCCTTTCGGGGGGAGAATCCCTGATAACAAATGCTGCTAACTTGCTCAATTTCCTCGAGGAGCAAAATCCTTCATGGAAAGATCTGCTGCACACTCCCCTTTGCCGCGATGTAATAACACCAGGCACTGTGCAAGACCTAGAAGCCATTCGAGCTAATGACATTCCCCTCTTTCAATACGACCAAGAAGACGGTGTTACTTTCAGATATATGCGTTATTGGATAGAATCAGCGCTAGAGAAACTCCAAGAACCTACACCCGCAGGTTTAACCGAACTTCTTGATTCCATTGATGGCTACTTTGCAGAAGAAAGTCATGCCATGTGTTTTCTGCTCGAGCGTGGCGACATGCTCTTTGTAAACAACCACTTCCTCTGCCACAATCGCACTGCCTTTGTGGATGGCGATGTGCCCAGGGTGTATGTGCGTGCATGGATCAATGAACAACCACAAGACTAATTCTCTCCCATGCAGCCAACCAACTTTACCGACGACATTCAACTCGAGGATGAGCGTGTTCTTCTTCGATTACTGCAGGCGTCCGATATAGAGCATTTACTTTCTATCTCCGTGAATGAACCTGAAAACTGGCAATACGGGTTGGAAAACGCATCGGGCAAAGACAACCTGGAGAAGTACATCGCCAGCGCGTTGAAAGCCCACAACGATCACCAGTCAATACCGTTTATTATATTCGACAAATCCACGCAGACCTTTGCCGGCAGCACACGTTACTATCAACTAAACGCAGCACACAAACGCCTGGCCATTGGATACAGCTGGTTGGGCAATGCCTTCAAACAAACCGGACTCAATGCGCATGTAAAGTACCTCATGCTGAAGCATGCTTTTGAAAAGATGGACATTGAGCGAGTAGAATTTATGGCCGATTCACTCAACGAGCGCAGCATTCGTTCTATCTTATCGTTGGGAGCAACTCGCGAGGGAACACTTAGAAGCCATGCATCACGTCCCAATGGAACACGCCGCGACACAGCTGTATTCAGCATCCTGAAAAAAGAATGGCTTGAACAAGTCAAGCCATCCCTTCAAATTAAAATTCAATCTCTCGGATAAATTTACGATTGCGCATCAATCTTTTTGGCGCGGTCGTACATATTGTCCCAATACGATGCACGCAGGTTGAGCGCTTTGAGCATGCCCTTTCGCAATTGCAACGCAGACTCTTCGCCTTCACCCGCTAGCTCTTCCGCAATTCGCAACAAAATGAGTCCGTGCTCATCATCGACCTCAGTGTGAAGCGGGAAAAAGACGTAATCAAAGAGTGACAGCTTCGTGTGTTTCTCGATAGCCTCAATGAGATGGCGATACACAAACTTCACGATCGATTCGGTGCCAAGACCGATGGCGCCAACTGCTTCAACAGACGAACCATCTTGAATTAGGCTCAAAAACTGCTCACGCCAAATCTGCACCTCAATGCCGATGGGTTCCTTTCTGTCTATTCCCATCGCATCTTGAAATCGACGGAACAGTTTCGGGTGAGCAATACCCTGCACCCATTCTTCTTTGATACCCAAAGCAGCAACTGCTTCGATATCATCGTCGTGCAAATGGCCGCTTTCCTCAGCAAGGTTGTCGAGCAAATGCTCACGGTGTTCAGGGCTTTCCAACTTTGAAATTACACCCGTCAAGTAGCGCGGAAACCAAGAGCTATAAGCCCCATACTGCAGCGCAAAATCTTTTAGAACGGCATCCATGTTTTTGAATTCGCCGTTCTTAAGAGCTATCAAGTAAGGATGATTGATTGCTCTGTGGTTAAGAGCTTCGTTGATAAGATCATCCATGGATGATACACGGTCGGTTATCGACGCTTGGGTTGTTGCTTCCATCGTGGTAAGTTAATTTAGTTACGAGCGAATATATCCCATTCAAGAGAATACAAGACAAAACACAATAACTTATTGTGTCATTAAAATTTGCGAAGGAACTCGAGGCAACGTCGGTTGAACTCCTCTGATCGTTCAAGACTTACCAAATGACCACAACGTTGAACTACTTCGATCGTAATATTTTGGAAACGCCTTGCATACTGCATGCTTGGTTTTAAGAACAAATGGTCCTGCCCTCCTACAACGAGCAATACAGGTATTTGTGGTTCGAAGCTAAACAGTTTGCGCAAGGTTTGATCGAGGTAACTGCCGTACATGGCGGTCCATTTTCGGTATTCCTCAATGCTCAGGAATTTCGATTCACGAACAAATATTTCTCTCGACTTTTTGTGGTTCTTTCGAGGAAGGACAATTTTCGCCATCAGGCCATAAAAATTACGAAACCCAATAATCTTGGCAATCATAAGTCCGGTGCGAGCTAGGAATCTCAACTTAAGACTGAGTGAAACAATCGGACCTGAGAAGAGCAAACTGGCAATACCGTTGGGGCGCAGCGCGTACATCTGCATGGCGATTATGCTACCCAGAGAAACAGCAACCACATGAATTGTCTCTTGGGTATAACAATCGACGACATCCCAAATGCTTTTGGAGA
>JBILIX010000270.1:0-3714 GCA_044368835.1 Flavobacteriales bacterium
ATCCCAGCGATCGAGAATGGTGAAATTGCGTTTGTCAAAAAAGATTTCGCCCTCATCAACCTCCATCAAGCCAACGATGCATTTGGTGAGTACCGACTTACCCGAACCGCTTCTTCCGATGATGAAGTTCACTTTGCCCGGATAGAACTCGGTGGTGATGTTCTTCAGCACGGCATTGCCCGCAAAGCTTTTCGATATGTTCTTCACCTCGATCATAGCAGCAGCAATTGGGTGAGCACATAGTTGGTAATCAGAATAAGCACCATGCTGTACACCACAGCCCGTGTGCTGCTTGCGCCCACTTCACGAGGACCACCGTATGTGTAATAGCCGTGATAGGAACTTACGCTGGTTATGATGAAGGAGAAGAAAAAGGACTTTATGAGGGAATAGTTTACCTGCCACAGTTCGAAAGCATACTGCAGCCCATATTCATAGTCGTTCAGAGAGGTAACGCCTGTCGTGTAGCCTACAAACGCCCCGGCTGAAATGCCAATGAACATGGAAAGGATTACCATGAACGGAAAAATGAAAAGCGCTGCGACGATTTTCGGAAGTATGAGGTAGCTGGCCGAGTTAATACCCATAATTTCCATGGCGTCTATCTGCTCGGTGATGCGCATGGTTCCAATTTCTGAAGCGATGTTACCACCCACTTTTCCGGAGAGAATCAGGCAAACAATCGTAGAGGAGAATTCCAGAATCATGGTCTGGCGAGTGGTGTAGCCGATGGTCCAGCGAGGTATCCAGCCACTGTCGATGTTGGCTGCGGTTTGCAGCGTTACTACTGCCCCCATGAAAAGCGAAAGCAGCGCTACGATACCGAGCGATTGAAGACCGATTTTGTCGATTTCCTGAATGATGAGTTTCCAATAGATTTTACGCTTCTCCGGCTTGGTAAAGGTGCTTACCATGAGAAGAAAGTACTTGCCTATATGGAAATAGAGCGATGTCATGTTGTATCAAACTTACAGCATGGGAGCAATGTGCGAAGCTAAAATCTCACAGGCTTTGCACAACGAAACGTGAATGAAAAGTATTATCGTTTTCCGGATTTTCGAACCTCGTTGAGGTAGGGCACAAGCGGTGAAGAGAACAACCAAACGGGATAGAAGAAACGGCTTGCCCACGAGCCAGGCTCAGGCCACGAGGTGAGCGCCAAAAGACTGAATTTCATGAGGAAAATAGCCGCTGTAATGCCAATGAACCAGGTGATGAGCGGCCAGCGAAAGTCCTTCTCGGCAAGAAAAACCATATGAGTAAGCACAGGTGTAGCAGACAGCACCCACGCTATGAAGCCTGTCATAAACAACAACAGATGAGGCCAATTGTCGAGCATGTTATCCTGTATATTCGCGGTTAAAGATGCGAATCTATGATAGGCAAATTGAAAATCAGTATTCTTCTCCTCTGCAGTATGTTGCTTATGACGGCATGTGCAAGCAACAAAAAGCGTCGATGCAATACGTGTCCGAAATGGGAAGATCGCATAGAATGGACCTCTCAAAGTGCGGCGCATGAAGAACAGTACCAACCTGGAGGACGCCCTTAAGTCTTTTTTGCCGGCAGAAGCGCTCACGCTGGCTTGTGATAAGCTGCGCGAATACCCTCATCATTTGGTGATTACCGAGCCTCGCTCCACGAAGCTGGGCGATTTTACAGCCGACCCACGAGGCGGCCGCCATGTGCTTACGGTAAATGGAAACCTGAATAAGTATGCGTTTCTAATAACGCTCATGCATGAGCTAGCGCACTTAATCACCTACCTCAACCACCGCGATCGAGTAAAGCCACACGGCGCCGAGTGGAAAGGATGTTTCAAGCAGACACTTGGCCCATTCCTTCGTCGCAATGTATTTCCGGATGATGTTGCTAAAGCGATTGCGTCTTACCTGGCAAATCCGGCGGCTTCCACGTGTGCTGATATCCATCTTTCGAAAACACTCGCTCGATACGATAAAAAGAGCCATCCCGACATACAGCTGCTCGACGATATTCCGCACAATGCCCGTTTTGTTTATGGGCGTGATCACCGCGTGTTTGTAAAGGGCGAACGACTTCGCACCCGCTATCGGTGCTTCGAGGAGTCAACCAAACACGAGTACCTGTTCAGTCCTTTGGTGAAGATTCGTCACGTCAAATAACAAGAAAGCCACCCGAACGCTTTCAGATGGCTTCCTCGAATATACTTGATGTAATTTAGTTCCGCTGTAACTTGAGAGTCTTTGTCTTCCCATCTTCTCCTACCACACGAACCATGTAGATTCCTCTCTTTAAATTCTCAACCGGGATTTCTACGAATTGACAAGGCTCTGACGAATTTTGATGGGTTTGAGTGAAAATAGCTTTGCCGGTCAAATCCATAACACTTATGCTGAAAGCGTCCGACATGGGTTCATCAAAAACCAACTCCACTCGCCCGTCCATACCCATGATACGCGCAGAAGAAATCGGGTGCTGCAAGCCACTCTGAGCACTGGCACTAGTGCCAAACATCAGGAGTAACAATACAAGCAGCGTAAAAATGCTCTTCATGGGCGTTTTTTCTTAATAGAGTCCTACGGGAGAACACAGGCAAAGATACACGAAAGACAAAGTTTATCAACAATAAATGGCTAATAAATCCAAAATGTAAGAAAAGTCAGAACTGAAGTCTGAGCTGGAGGTGCACATCCGACTTGATTAACTCGTTAGGTTCAGCGGACTGTTCGGTGATGATGCGCGTCTGGTTATAGAGAAAGGCTCCGTATCGAACCCACAAGTCGACACCCCTTGCAACATCCCACTTCACCATGCCATACACCCTAGAGCCTCGGCCTGTGTAAGGTAGAATGCTGAATGCGTAGAGCACATCGTTTTCATAGGCGTAGATTCTCGCATTCCAGTCCGGGCAGTCCATAATCGCATAGCGAAGGGTGAACGTAGCGCGTGAGCCAAGGCGCTTGTAGTTGATGTCTTGATAAATGACGAATCCACGACTTTTTTCTTGCTCCTGTGAAAACACCGACCACTCTGCGCGCGAACGGAGTTGTATGTTGGGATGCACTTGATACGATCCATTGATGCGCCAGTTTTCCTGAAGTGTGGCGGAAGGTGTGGTAATGATTGCGCCCTCGAGTGAAGAGTTGAGCACGTTTTCCCTTCGCCTGTAGCGCAGGTAAATTTCATTTTTCTTGTCGGGCTTGTAATTGAGCTGTGCCAAGTAGTCGGTGGCTATACTGGGTCCGTCAACGCGGTAGCGGAGCCAGGGATATCGCACAAAGTCTGTGTATGCAGTAAAAGTGATTTTACTCGAAAGGTTAGCCTGTATCCCGGCATAGAGGCCGCGTTCGTTGGCTGCAGTCAAACTGTTTTCACCAAAAACATTGGCTTTGGTATTTTGAAAGTCCTTCCCGAAATGTCGCCAAACAGCACTGAATGTGAGGCCGGGATGAAGTGCAGCAACCACACCGTTAATCATGGAGAATCCGCCATTCGCGCTGCGGGCTGCTTCTCCAAAGAAGTTGGCATTGCCAAGCACGGCCTGATAGTCGGCACCTAGTGTCGTGTTTTGCGAACCCGAGAATCGATACATGGCATAGAGGTCGGTTTTGGGCAGTAGCTGCGCATTCAGCTGGGTATGAATGCCGGTAATGCCAACAGAAAAAAGCCGATGCGCATAGCGAAGGTTACCTCCATACACTTGCTCACGCACGAGGTTTTTGTTAGCGATTT
>JBILIX010000271.1:0-3701 GCA_044368835.1 Flavobacteriales bacterium
AAGGCCCTCCCGGAAATGCCGTATTCAAACTCGAATGGAAAAATGTGGGATTCTATGGCGAGTGGGATGCCAGCAATACCTACTTCAATACGACCAATTTTCAACTCTGGTTGTATCAGAATAGCGACGTAATCGAATTCCGATACGGCCCAAATACCATTAAGTCGGGTAGCCTGCTGCATTTCTTCGGAACCGGCCCGCTGGTGTTGCTCGGACAAAACGTTGCGTTCAACGGCAGTGGTTGGGAAGGTTTGTGGGCTTTGGGGGGTGATCCTCAAAACCCAACGATAACGCCTATTCCAAGCGGTCAGCAACCCTCGGCAGAGCAATCATTGACGGGAGAACCCGAGAGCGGGACAGTCTATCGATTTGCTCCTGTTGTTATTGGTGCGCAAGAAAAGCTGCCATTCAAGCAGTTTTCGGTTTGGCCTTCGCCGGCTAACCGTGAATTGAATATTTCAACCGTGCGCGGTGCGAGTTGCAGCATATACAATATGCAAGGTCAGATGATGTGGTCGCAGCCGGCTGCTGATGCAATGGTTCGCATCGACATAAGCACTTGGCCGGCCGGTAGCTATTGTGTGAAGTCGGACGATGGTCAATCCACTCGATTTGTAAAACTCTAGTACGATGAAAAAAACAGTTCGTTTTCTTACGGTTGTATTTCTTTTTTTTCTCGAAGAGGCAACCGCACAAACGCTCTATTTCCCTCCCGGATCAGGCGATTGGACAACACTTGATCCGCAAGAACTGAATTGGTGTCAGGAGCGCATCGACAGTCTATACAACTACTTGGAGACGAATCAGTCGAAGGCGTTCATTTTACTGAAGGATGGTAAGATTGTCCTCGAGTCCTATTTCAACGGGCATTCGCAAACCGCCAACTGGTACTGGGCTTCAGCGGGTAAAACCCTTACGGCATTTATGGTGGGTCAGGCACAGCAACAAGGATTGCTCGACATCAACGATCCAACCTCCAATTTTTTAGGACAAGGATGGACTTCATGCACTCCCGAACAGGAGCAAGCCATTACCATTCGCAACCAGCTCACCATGACCTCAGGACTCAACGATGAGGTGTTGGTCGACGATTGCACGGAAAGTCAGTGTTTGGAGTATTTGGCCGACGCCGGCACACGATGGGCCTATCACAATGCTCCCTACACGTTGCTCGATAGTGTAATGCAAACGGCTACAGGTATGTCACTCAATGCTTGGTGCTTTCAGCAGGTAGCCCAGCCCACCGGAATGCAAGGCTTGTGGTTCAATATTGATTACAACAACGTGTATCTCTCGAATGCGCGCTCCATGGCGCGTTTTGGTTTATTGCTGAATGCGGAGGGTGTTTGGGATGGTACTGATTTGCTTCAAGATGAACAGTACTTCTATGACATGACGCATACGTCGCAGCCCATCAACGAGGGGTACGGTTACCTCACGTGGCTCAACAACACAGAGACGTTCATGTTTCCCGAGTCGCAGTTTGTGTTTCCCGGTAACTATGCACCAAACGGTCCGATGGAAATGTTTTCGGCCATTGGTCGCGACGGCCAATACATCTGTGTGGTTCCGTCGGAAAACCTGGTGTGGATTCGTATGGGCGAAAACCCAGACGGATTGGATGTTCCCATCTTGATGATTGACGAAATCTGGGAGCTTATCAATGCACTTCCTTGTGATCCGAATGCTGTGAGCGAGAATGCCACTGCTAAAATTGACGTATCGCCAAACCCTGCTGTTACCGACTGGACGATAACATGCTCTTCTCCGATACAGCAGTGGAAGTTGCACGATATGCAAGGCAGACTGATGGATTCCAACGATGCCAATGGAGCACAGCAATGCCTCATACATGCCGGCCAATTGCCCTCAGGCAACTACCTCGCTACACTCACGCTGCGCGACGGGCGCGTTCTCAATAAGCGTCTGGTTCGCTCCCTATAATCCTACAATCCTATATTCCTATAACCCTTCTTAATTGCAGTTAATGAAGCTAAACGACTGCACAGGCGGCGTGTTCGTGTAGGTGAAGCCCGGTTTCAGAATATAATATTTCAATTTGTTGAATACGAAGTTCTCAGGAAGAACTCCGGCCTCGCCGAAGAAGTCTGTTGGGATGATGGTAATGCGGAACTTGCCATCGCCGATGTATTTCATTTTCAACTGAGGTAGTGTGGCTACCACGGCCGGATCAGCATAGTTGTAAGCCACAAACGCAGTCTGCTCTGCTCTCAAAAAAATATAGCAATCATCTTCTCCCAGGTTTTGCAATTCCGGTGTTGTCTCCTGTGTGTTGTCGTAGGTGATGGAAACGTAGTCATTCGTTTTCGCTATCTCAGGGAAAACGCAATACAATTCATCGCACAACTTCGGAATAATGTTGATGTGCAAGTCTTCCGTTTTTGCTTCACCGTTGTATTCACCTTCATAGGCATTGCCGTTTCTCAGCTTTGCAAGGCCGGAGATGCCGTTGGTGAAAAAGGTTGTAGCATCAACGCCATAAAAAGACGTTGGCTTGAAGCGCAAGCTGTACAGTTTTTCAGCGCCTTCTACTTTGGTCATAGCCATGGCACTGTTCGAATTGGTCCAGTCGCCATTGCCAACTACAGGGCCTGCAGGCTGCCATGTCCACAGGTAAACCGTGTCGTCGGGGTGGTCGGTGAGCATCGCGTTCAGCGCATTGTTCATGGTGCCATCCGTTGTTTGCGCTACGTTGATGTAGAGGGTGATGGTGTCGTTTTTACCCGTTGGAGAGGGTTGAATATAGGCTGCTTGTGAAAAGGCAATCGTGCAAGTGGCGAGAGCTAACAGCGTAATAAATATTTTCTTCATGGCTTAAGGGTTCAAACGGTTAAACGTGAATGTGTAAATGGCCGTAGTGGTGCGGCTTCCATCTGCTGCTTCGCAATAGTTTTCGAGTTGAATGTTGAGCTGTGAAT
This sequence comes from Flavobacteriales bacterium, assembly GCA_044368835.1. Lineage (GTDB taxonomy): Bacteria > Bacteroidota > Bacteroidia > Flavobacteriales_D > Sanyastnellaceae > JAIBBG01. The sequence goes on from JBILIX010000271.1 coordinate 2,940, forward strand.
CGGAAGGGCGAACTACTGTTCCCAACAAAGTCTCCAATGTGTCAGTTGGCGTGTAGAGATACAAGTAGGTTGGGTATTCGTTGTTGTCGAATGCCCAGCTGCCACCGGTTCCGAAGTAGTTTTTACCCGGACCTGTAGCTACGCTATACGTCATGGAGTCTTTGTTGAACGTAAGGCGATACGGTGTTTCGCCGTCCACAATATAGAACTCACTCAAATCGCGCTCTTCGCGAATGGGGTTGTTGGGGTCTTGTTGTTTGAAGGAAACAATTTCCCACGTGCCCGACATGCCTTCGAGTTTGTTGGCTGGTACACCCAGTTCACCTTTCGTATCAGGCTTGCATGTCCACAACGCGAGTGCAATTCCTGCGGTCAGTATGAATATCTTTTTCATGATTCAAATTTCGTTGTTATTGGATTAGTTGCAACCGCCTTCGGGGTTGAGTTCAAAGCCGATTACGGTCGATTCTGCGTTGGGAAATTGGATAGCCATACCGGGGCAATCGAAGGGTGCATCACGGATGATGATGTTTTCGCCCATCACGCCATAGCGGCGAAGTTGCTCGGTGTATTTTCCTTCTCCCACCAACTCAATGCGGTATTGACGGCGTGCTTCAGTTATGATTTCTTCTGCTGTGGCAGCTTCCGATATTTGGTTGGTGCCCGGTTCGAATGCGCGGTTTAGAATCTTATTCAGGTCTTCACGCGCAGTGTTCAGGTCGCTGCCATTTTCTGCGATGGCTTCAGCGCGCAACAAGTGCA
>JBILIX010000272.1:0-3685 GCA_044368835.1 Flavobacteriales bacterium
CTGCAAACGGAACCATTTTAGCTCCTAGACGCTCGTGAACGTGCGTCAGAGCGGTGTTTTTGAGTGTGGTAGTCATTTCCATGGGACAATATTAGTGACTAATGGCGAATGGCGAGTGGCGAATTCACCACTCGCCACTCGCCATTTGCCACTCGCCACTATTTCCTAGAGATTTCGATATCCGCATTCAACTGCATCTCGTCCGACGCCACAGCTGTGGGGAAGTCTTTGCCCACTCCGAAGTCGGTGCGCTTGATGGTGCCGGTTACTTTGAAACCTGCTACGTCAATGCCTTGCTTGGTTTGGATGGTAGCGTTGTGACGTGCCTTCAATTCTACAGGCTTGGTAACGCCGCGCATGGTAAGGTCACCCTTCACGATGTAGTCCTTCTCGCCTACTTTCGTCATTGAGCTGCTTTTGAATGTGATGGTGGGAAACTTGGCTGCATCCAGAAAATCTTGCTCTTGCAGGTGACTATCGCGGCCTTCTGAACCTGTATAAATGCTATTCGCTTGTGCGGTCAATTCTATCTTGGCGTCCGAAAAGTCTGCCGCAGAAGAAGAAATTTGTACGTCCACTTTCTTGAATTCGCCCTGCATTTCAGCAATACCCTGGTGATTGAATGTGAAGCCCATACGTGAGTGCGATGCATCGATACCCCAGTTGCTAACTTCAACTGCGGTGAATGAGAAGGTGGCCAATACAGCGGCCGATAGAATGAGTTTTTTCATAACTGAATGTGTGTTGTTTTTAATGCCGCGAAGTTGCTTGCACGACGAAACGGAAAACATTGATGCAGGTTAAGAGTTCACCGTTTGAGGATTATAGGATTATAGGATTGAAGGATTATAGGGGGCGCCAAGGACTGTTTCTGATGCTGATTGTGTTTGTGTTTCTGAAAATTCCAAAAAGAGAAACACAATCACAAACAGAATGAGTGCTCCGCGCCAACCTTCAACTTTAAACTTTAAACTTTCAACCATAAGAAAGAGAAACACAATCAGAAACAGAATGAAATCAGAATGAGTGCTCCGCGCCAACCTTCAACTTTCAACTTTCAACCATAAGAAAGAGAAACACAATCACAATCAGAATGAGTGCTCCGCGCCCCCCTATAATCCTATAATCCTACACCCCTACAATCCTAGCATTTTCTTCATCGCCAGCATCTCGTCACGCAATCGTGCGGCTTCCATGAAGTCCATATCGCGGGCGGCCTTTTCCATTTTCTTCGTGGTCTGTTCGATGGCCTTTTTCAATTGCTCTTCGTTGAGATAACTGAGCACAGGGTCGGCGGCAGCGCCAATCTGATGTTCTTCTTCGTTGTAAACACCTTTGCGCTTGTCGAGCACTCCGCTTTGCTCGAAGATGGTCGACTTGCCTTTCTTTACTTGCGTTGGCGTTATGCCGTGTTCAAGGTTGTAGGCAATTTGTTTTTCCCTACGACGCGATGTTTCGTCGATGGTCTGCTGCATGCTATCGGTTATCTTGTCGGCATACATGATGACACGCCCATTTACGTTACGTGCAGCGCGGCCTGCCGTTTGTGTGAGCGAGCGGTTGCTGCGCAAAAAGCCTTCTTTGTCGGCATCCATGATGGCCACGAGCGACACCTCAGGCAAATCAAGTCCTTCACGCAACAGGTTCACGCCCACCAGTACATCGAACTTGCCTTCGCGCAAGTCGCGGAGAATTTCAATGCGATCGAGCGTTTGCACTTCGCTGTGTATGTAGCGACAAGCTATGCTGAGCTTGTCGAGGTATTTGGCCAGCTCTTCGGCCATGCGCTTGGTGAGCGTCGTAACGAGTACGCGCTCATCTTTGGCAATGGTGGCTTGTATCTCGCCTATCAAATTGTCGATCTGGTTGAGCGAGGGACGCACGTCAATAGGCGGATCGAGCAATCCAGTGGGTCGCACCACCTGCTCTACCAATACCCCGTCCGACTTCTTCAATTCGTAATCGGCTGGCGTGGCACTCACATACACGACCTGATTTTGGAGGCCTTCCCACTCATCAAACGTAAGCGGACGGTTGTCCATGGCGCTCGGCAAACGAAAACCGTAATCGACTAGGTTGACTTTACGCGAACGGTCGCCGCCATACATAGCCCCAACTTGCGAAACAGTCACGTGGCTTTCGTCGATCACCATTAAGTAGTCTTCCGGAAAATAATCGAGCAAGCAGAAAGGTCGTTGCCCCGGCTGCCTGCGGTCGAAGTAACGCGAGTAGTTTTCAACGCCTGAGCAGTAGCCGAGCTCCTTCATCATTTCAATATCATACACCACGCGCTCCTCTACGCGTTTGGCCTCAATGAACTTGCCTTGCTCTTCAAACGCTTTCACCTGCTTCACCATGTCTTGCTGAATCTCCCAAATCGCTTGGGTCATCGTCTCTCGACTGGTCACGAACAGATTGGCCGGATAGATGGAAATCGTTTCGAAGTCCATGATCTTCTTGCCGGTATCCACATGAATCGTATGAATCGATTCGATCTCATTTCCGAAGAATGTGACGCGCACGGCATAATCGGCATAAGCCAAGTATACATCCACGTTATCGCCCTGTACACGAAACGTACCGCGGGTGAAATCGGCGCGTGTGCGGCTGTATAAGCCTTCCACCAATCGATGCAGAAACCCTTGGCGACTCATGGCCTGGCCGCGCTTGATGGGAATGACGCTTTTGTGAAATTCTATCGGGTTGCCGATACCGTAAATGCACGAAATACTGGCTACGACAATCACGTCGCGTCGGCCACTGAGCAGGGCACTGGTGGCCGAGAGGCGCAGCTTTTCGATCTCATCGTTGATTTGAAGATCCTTCTCGATGTACACCCCCGTGGTCGGAATGAAAGCTTCCGGCTGGTAGTAGTCGTAGTAGCTCACGAAGTACTCGACCATGTTGTTCGGGAAGAACGCCTTGAACTCGGAGTAGAGCTGAGCAGCCAGCGTCTTGTTGTGGCTGAGCACCAGCGTGGGGCGTTGTGTGTTGGCGATGACATTGGCCATCGTAAACGTCTTTCCCGAACCGGTAACGCCCAGCAGTGTTTGGTATTTATCGCCACGCTCCACTCCATCCGTCAATTCGCGAATGGCGGTAGGCTGATCGCCGCTGGGTGTATAGACCGATGTAAGTTCGAATTTCACGAGGCTAAAGTAGCAGACCTTGGAAGTGACTTGTTTTCTGTTGGGAATATTTGATAAGAATTTGGAATAGCGTATTCCTTTGAGTTGGATTTTCGCCTTCCTATGGACATCAATATCAACACCCCTGCCCTGCTCTTTCCTGCCGTGAGCCTCATTATGCTGGCATACACCAATCGCTTTCTGGCATTGGCCAGCGTAGTGCGCAACCTGCACGACCGGTATCACAACCTCGACGACACGAAGAAGCCGCTCATACATGCACAAATCAAAAACCTGCGAATTCGTATGCGCATCATTCGCAACATGCAAATTCTCGGTGTAAGCAGCTTCATCATCGCCATCGTTTGCATGTACGCTATTACAATAGGGAAAATGGAGACGGCAAGTTTCCTCTTCGCATCATCACTGGTGCTTTTTGCTATTTCCTTGATTTTATCACTTTGGGAACTCTTCATCAGCACGCGCTCCATCGAAATTGAGTTGAGTGATTTGGAGCTCGACGCTGACGATTGACATACATAAAGAAATCAAAACCG
>JBILIX010000273.1:0-3683 GCA_044368835.1 Flavobacteriales bacterium
AGCGGTGAAAGCCGAGGCGTTCCAATGATTTGTCGAGTGTTGCATCACCGTGGAGGTAATAGTGCGAAAAGAACTTCTCGCTCTGTTTGTTGCCAATGCCGGTGTCGATCAACGTGAGGCGCTTTCCATCTTCCACCAGCAGGCAACGCATAGCCATATCGATGAGGTTGTTGCTATCGGCAGGATTTGTTTTTTGCCAAATACTCTTGGGCACCACGCCAAACATGGCGCCGCCGTCGAGCTTGAAATGACCGGTTTCGATGGAGTGAAGTTTCATGGGGCGAAGATATTACATAGGTGGTAGGTGATAGGTTATAGGTAATAGGTAATAGGGACTGGGGACTCATTTACTTTCTCACTTTAGGATTGAAAAGGTAGAGGGTGGATTGTATAAATAACCGCCATTTTGAGAAGCAAAGAGTGTTGTTTTATTTTGTCGAAACGAACAAATTCATCTATGTATTAAATAATACCTTCGCGTGCGATTAACCGATATCCATTCTTATGAAGTCTAGCATACTCATTCTCATTTGTCTTTGCATTTCACTCGATTTCTTTGCTCAGTGCGATCAACCGGGTGTTTTCTGTCAGACCGACACCCTTCACTACTCATGCTCGGGAACCCTCATGGATGCCGGTGGAAATGGACCTTATCCCGACGTCTCGTCTATGCTTACGATTTGTCCGGACGCTGCCGGTTTACGTTCTCAGATTTTCTTTACTGAATTTGATTTGCAGCCGGGAATCGACGGACAGGGAGGACATAAACTGTACGTCTATGACGGGCCGAATACCTCCTCTCCCCTTCTGGGTGTTTTCGAAGCTACTGAATTGGCTGGCGCAACACTATCAGCAACCAACATCAACATCAATGGTTGTCTGCTACTTCTTTTTGACGTCGAGAACACTCCAAATCAAGGACATTCCGGATGGTCAGCAACGGCCTCATGTGTCGAACCTTGCACACCACCAAGTATTTCATTTACTACAAATGCTACTGCCCAAGACCAGGGGCTTCTTCTCTTTTGTGATGGCGACGTGGTTGAACTAGATGCATCGAGCTCATCCGCTGCACCCGGGCATACCATTAGTTCATATGCTTTCAACTTTGATGATGGTTCGCCCATTGAAAACATGGCAACTGTGATTCATAGCTACGATCATCCGCAGATATTCGAAGTAGAACTAACCGTTACCGACGATATTGGATGCGTTTCCGATACGGTTATATCGGTTGGTATACTCGCCCCTGCCCAAATCAACTTGCCCAATTTAAATGCGATATGTACCGGTGGCGACTCGTTGCTGGTTGCGGAATATGCCCCACAATCCATATCCAACATACCACTAAACATCAATCCCGACACTCTTTTTCTCGCTGATGGCGCCGGATTTAGTTTCACGAGTGCGATACTCGTCGAAAATTTCGATGAAAGTGAAACGATTACATCATGCGACCAATTCAATTCCATCTTGGTGAATATGGAGCACAGCTACATGGGAGATTTGAATATCGCCCTTGAATGTCCCTCGGGTATTCTGGTCAATTTGGTAACACACGGAATTAACGGAGGTGGGGCAACTTACCTAGGATTGCCCTTTGATTTTGAAAGCTCGGAAGTGGGCACGGGTTGGGATTATTCCTGGAGCCCCGATGCGGAAAATGGTACATGGGGCGAAGGAGTAAGTGCCGGCAACACGATTCCCACTGGTAATGATTGGCCTTCATTTTCATTAATCCCCGGTAACTACTCATCGCAAGATGATCTGTGCAACTTCATTGGTTGTCCCTTCAACGGTACCTGGACACTGATTATAACCGACAACTTTGCATCCGATAACGGATATCTTTTCAATTGGTCGGTAAACCTCGAGGGAAGTCTGAATGGTGTAACACCGATTTACTACACACCTTCCATCGATGCGGGCATTACCGGTTCCTATTGGAGTGGTGCGGCAATTGAAACTATTACTGCGGATGGAGACAGCATTACCTTCAACACCAATTTGGAAGGTGTTGTTCAGTTAAACTACACCACCATCGACAACGTAGGTTGTGCTACAACCGAATCAATGGAAGTGTCGGTTACCTCCGATTTTTTCGATATCATATTGGAGGACACCTTGTTTTACGACTTTTCGGTTTTTCCTCAACTACCATACGTAAATGCCTATCTCACGAATTGGTCATTGGAAGCGGGAGCGCAGTGGGAATGGTGGCCCGGCGATGGTCTGCAATTCCCCAATAGTCCGTTCACTTTTGTTTCGATTCCGAATGACAACGAATACTATGTTGTTAACGTGCAGAATCCTTCTTATCCCGGCTGCAGCAATACCGACACGATTTATCTTGCTCTTCCAGATATTCAACTTGGAGGCTACATTTTTCTCGATAGTAATCAGAACGGCGTGTTTGATAGTGATGAACAAGCGCTTCCGAATTTCCCATTTTCACTGGCCGACAATCAATACAATTCTTTCAGCGACCAAACAGGTGCCTACTTCGCATTCACAGACAATGGAGGAATTGGCATTTCTCTGTTAATCGACAACAATCTCTGGACCCCTACAACTTCGCCCACATTCAGCCCTGATTTAACAAGCGGACAATCCGTTTACAACTTCAACTTCGGGGTCATACCCAGCAATAATCCAACAACGGTTGTAGGTGGCTACATTTCTGTACCAAATGCTCTTTGCATCCAGAACAACACTCAAATCATTAGCATTACGAACTATGGAAATACACAGCCATCGGGATACACGGTATACACCTTCGATCCACTGTGTTCGTTTGTGAGCGCAACACCTGAGCCCGACTCTATCTCAGGCAATCAACTCTTTTTCGATTACGGTCCACTAAGTTTCGGTGCTGTGGCCAATTTGAATGTGACTCTCGACATGCCTGACACGGCATTGCCGGGCGACAGCATTTGGTTCAACCTGCATACCTTCTATTTCATCGGCGGCGATACGATTGCGGCCAATACTGATCCGACTACAGCGCCCATTTTCTGCTCATACGACCCGAATGATAAACGGGAACTGAATGGTAGTGGTCCGGAAGGTCGCATTGCACCCAATACTACCCTCGACTATGTCATACGATTTGAAAACCTGGGAACGGCTCCTGCCTATAACGTAGTCATTCTCGATGAACTGCCCGAACAGGTTGATCCATTGACCATTGTTCCGGTGAGTGCCAGTCACAACTATCATATGTACGTAACTACTTATGGAGCTCTGACAATAGAATTTGACAACATTAATCTCCCGACAGAACAAGAAGATTCGACATTGAATGAAGGATACATTCACTTCCGCATCGATCAGGATCTCGATTTACCGGTAGGCACTCAATTCACAAACAGCGCATCCATCTATTTTGATTACAATGAACCCATTCACACGAATGAGGCAATGACGACCATTTACGCGTGTCCACAAACATATCTTTCTGTTGTACTAAACGACAATACACTGCAAGTTTTGGATGAAGTCACTAGCTTAGAATGGTATTTGAATGGCAACGTAATTCCGGTGTCAACACCTACGCTTGCTGCCGAGGTGTCGGGCATCTATCAAGCCATTGGAACGACCAGCGAAGGCTGTGTGCTCACATCAGAAGAATTCGATGTGACCGTAACAAACTCTATTGCGACTATTTCAATCATGCCTCGTTT
>JBILIX010000274.1:0-3656 GCA_044368835.1 Flavobacteriales bacterium
TATCTTGACTGTATTCTCCAAATAACCCGATTGAAATCTCAGATAACCATCTTGAGCGAGAAAATCGAATTTGCGAGGTATACCAATGTGGTTTTCCGCTGCCGCACCGGCCGAAACCCATGAGTCTAGCAGAGTAACATTGCGAGCCAAATCACGCTCAGGGATTACGTTGGGATGCGTATTTCCCGAGTGGTTATGGTTGTAGAAATAGTGAGTGCTCGAAATTTCAAGTGCATGGTCGGGAGAGCCGTATGCAGCCTGAAAACGGTAACCTGGCTCAAGATCAACATAGATTCGGTAGGTCACGGAACCGTCTTCCAAAATTCCTCCCGAGGTAAAAGCCTTCTGATCTTCTTTGGAAGCTACATAGTAAGGCTCGATGATAATTCCTTGCAATCCCGTTTGCGCCGCAGCGACGGAAGAAAGTGCGATTAAGCAGAATAAGAAGAGGCTTTTCATAGTCGGATGCAAACCTGCAAAGAAGTCAAAACCGATATGTGTAGTTCTCGTTATGAAAATAGGAAGAAAAAGCTGCGTTTGATTTTGATTGTTAAGTCAGGATTACTGAATTAATTCGTCAGGTTTACCAAAAAGAAAAAGCAGGCCCTTTGGCCTGCTTCCTCTTTGTCTACTACTTGCATCCATTCTTCAAATCTCTACCGGCAACTCCCCCAATTTCTTGCCGTTCAAATCGACCACCGCAACGCTGTAATTCCCCTTGGGCAAATCGCTCACGTTGCTTTTGAATGACAAGGCGAGTTCCCCGGGCTGCTGATCATTGATGTACTTCAGCGGCTTAAGCAACCGCCCATTTTCATCGAGCAACGCAATCATGCAATTCGTTGTCTCGTTCAGATTCACCTTCACTTCCCCCTCAATCTCTTCAGATATTCCGGAAAAATAAGACGCATCGCCTTCCACTGTTTCCCTGTATCGCACGCGATAACCGGGGTCGACGGCTTCGGGTTCGTTGGCTTGAAATACATGGATGGCTGTAAGATAATCTTCCAGTCCGGTCTCGCCCGGATGAAACGTTGACATACTGAAATTGTTGGTGTAGTACCATACGATGTTTTGCGTGATTCCTCTCTTGTCCAATTTGTAGGGTTCAAGCTCCTTTAAAGTTGCAACCATTTCAGGCTTACCCAAAACCGGCTTCAGAAATTCCGTATAACCCGTGGAGACTCCCCCTGCAGGTGCATTGCCGCAATAGGTGAGCAGTCGTGCCTTGCGCTCCTCGCCTACTCCCATGCAAATCATGTGTGAGCGGCTTACTACCTGAGGCTGCAACCCGGGATCTTCCGTGGGGAATATCCAACCGGCTCCTATTTCCAAATAGACCGAATCATGCAGGAGATTCTTCACGCGCAAATCAATACCTGAAGACACCTTTTCAGCTTCAAAGCGAATGATCTTACGCTTCAACGCTTCGCCGATGTCGACGTGCGCTGCAGTTGCAAACAAATCAGAGGAGTGGACACAGAGCAAGGTGGCCAGTGATGCAATGATTATTGATTTCATATGAATAAAGGATTTACGTTTCTAAACACTCATTATTTCGATGCCAGGCTCATATCAAAGGTGGCCTCGGTGATGGCGGCATCCTTCCAGAGTCCCTTCACGAGCTTTCCCACGGGCACGGCCGCAACGTTCATTACAGGTTCACCCTTTTTACGCAATTGCATAGAGACAGTCGCAAGTGGCGAAATGCTTGGCAATGGAATAACAAGCTCTTGCCCGGGTGTGTAGCCCTCACATACGATGCCAGCACTCGACTGCACATACTTCCAGCTCTCCGCCCGATAGCCATCGGGAACAACCAACCGCGTTGCTCCTTTCAAATCGTTCTCCTTCATGAGCGCATACAACCCTGGCGAAGCTACACTTGCCGACCAATACGGCGATGTTTGCTCCTTCACGCTGCGCAATTGGTTACCCTGAAACTTAACCCAGACGCGCAATACAGGGTCCCAACGCAACAACTTACAGTCCTGACGCTCGGTTCCGGAAACCGGATTGAACAACACTTCCACCGGGTTCTTCTCGATAAGCTTGGCATCGCCATCCAACGAGAACCCTGAAACAAAAGTCATCGCTTCACGGCTATCATTGTAGGTGTTGTAGCTGTCTGCCACTTGCTGAAAGTTGAGTGCTTTCAGCTGAGGCACCGTGATTTGTGCTACGACGGCTGTTGATGCAACGGCAAGCAACAGGACGAAAAGAAATTTCATCTTCATAAAAAAATGGATTTAAAAGGTTAATGTTTAGAATCTGCCAGCGCCGGATCGGGAAGCGTATTTTCATTGCGCTTGAGGAAAGCCAGGAATGGATCATTCATCAGATGCTTGGCAGTAATGCCCGTCGTGGTGAATTCATTTCCATTCATATCGGAAAGAACAAATTCACAGAAGACGTTTTCAGGATCGGGCACTTGGTTGAACGTGGCGGTAAGTTGATTTAACGCTATGTCGGCTTGGATTTGCATATAAGGACTCATGGAGGTCGCCGTTGCACGTGTTATAGCATATCCATTCGGAGCCGTGAATGTTATACTCTCCACATCTCTCGCCGGACGCGCAATGACATAGGTTCCTGATCGATCGACGTCAATCTTCCAAAGCATGAGTCCATCCTCGCGCTTCACGGAAGCCTTGTTGGGTTCGGAAGGAAAGGTGCATTGATCATTGCGCATGAGGGTGTATTCCTTGCAACCGGTTTCCGAAATGCCGTGCAGCGGAACATGAAACGTGACCGAATTCAACAAGGTTGTATCACGAGTGAAAGCGATCGATACGATGGCGATAACCTCCAGTCTATTTCCGTTTTCATCTTCGGTCAGCAAATTGATTGCCTGCAAATCCTCCGGAGTTCGTAGGACGTTGACATTGCTTTTTTCTACGAAAGGCACTTCATCGGCATAACAGTGTGCCCTCCAGCCCTCCCTGTGCGTGAAAGTGGTTTCTCTGCGAACCGTCCTGCGTTGTGTGTTGGAATCGTAATACGCGATATGAACATTAGAGGCCGGACTTTCTTCGAATCTGCTGTTTACAACAACCATTCGGGTTGATTCTGTATCCAACTGATATTCCTTGCATGCTTCGTTAAAATAAGCTTGCCGCATCGACATGATTTCCTGCGCCGAATAGTTGCTTCCGCATGAAAGCAACTCAATGGTAACAGTACGCGAAAGCATCAAATCATATGCGACACTCAGAAAGGCTGTTTCCGCATCGCCCTCCAATTCCGACTCACCCTGTTCGAATGAGAAGTAGGCGTGCAACATCGAATCATCGTTCTCGGTTTGTGCTTGCGCTGCTGCAGAAAGCAGCACACAGCATAGCATGGCAATGCAAGTTTTCATAGGAGCAGAGATTTAAAGTGGAGTAAAAAAGACTTCTGCAAATACAACAGGAAGGGCGGGGGATTTATTTTATAGCGGATAAAAAAATGACGAATGGCCCCAGTGGCGAATGGCGAATGGCGAATAAAAAGGCCCAAGTTGAAAATTCAACCTGGGCCTTTTCACTTAGCACTATAGCAAGCAATAACTTTAAGGACTTTGAACTATTTCATTAACTCGCCACTCGCCACTCGCCACTCGCCACTCGCCACTCGCCACTCGCCACTCGCCACTCGCCACACGCCACTCGACACTC
>JBILIX010000275.1:0-3650 GCA_044368835.1 Flavobacteriales bacterium
TTTCATGGACAACTTCGTGGCAGCTCTAACCGTGGAGCCATGAGGTATGGGTGGTTTGCGATGATTTTTTTGTTCGTTGCATGCCGCAATGTGGAGCAGCCTCATTTGACGGATAGTGAACTGTTGGTTCGTGTGCCGGCCGGTTTTCCTTCTCTCGAATATCCCGCAGACAATGTTCCCACTCGTTTGAGGGTGGAGTTGGGTAGAAGACTTTTTTACGATAGCCGCCTTTCGGAAGATGAAACCGTCAATTGCGGTTCGTGCCACGTGCTGAGCGCAGCGTTTACAGATGGCCGCACTACCAGCTCCGGTTTGCACGGTATAGCGGGTAAGCGTAATGCACCCACGCTCGTTAATCTGGCATGGATGAAGCGACTCATGATGGAGGGTGGAGTGCCCACGTTGGAGACACAAGCACTAGCTCCTTTGCACGACAGCACTGAAATGAGTCCGAGCATGATGCCCATATTGGCCCGACTCAATGGTGACGCCTACTTGAAAGAGTTGGCGCGCGCAGCATACGGCCGCGACAGTATCGATGCTTTTGTGTTGACGAGAGCGCTGGCTTGCTTCCAACGTACGTTCATGTCGGGTGACGGTCGTTACGATCGGTATCTGCAAGGAAAAAAGGACCAGATGAATGAAAAAGAACTGCGCGGAAAAGAGCTGTTTTTTTCAGCTAAAACACAGTGCAGTGAATGCCATAGTGGAGTGTTTTTTACCGACATGGACTATCACAACATAGGCCTGGAGGAAGTGTATGCAGACGATGGAAAAGCCCGAGCAACACACCGCAATGAAGATGTGGGCCGATTCAAAACACCCACGCTACGCAACATTCAACTGACCGCACCTTATATGCACGATGGAAGTATGGCTTCATTGGAGGAAGTAATTGCATTTTACAATGCCGGCGGAAGGGCGCATCCAAATAAGGATTCACGCATACATGCGCTTGCGCTCACTTCCTCGGAGCAGGCCGATTTAATGGCTTTTTTAACCACACTTACCGATTGGAATTTTGTGCAGAATGAAGACTTGTTACCTTTGATGAGATGATGAAAATTGGCTTCCATAGTTTTCTGCTTGCGATTGTCGCACTTGTTTCGTGCCAACCCTACGAGCCTGAAACACCTGTGCAGCCTCCCTTTTCAGCTACTCCGTATAATTTGGTAATACCGCCACTTTTTCCTCCGATGGATATTCCGGCTGATAATCCATTGACAGTGGAAGGAATTGCGCTCGGTCGTTATCTTTTTTGGGAAAAGAACCTGAGTGCCGACGGAACACAGAGCTGCGGCTCATGCCATTTGCCGGAGCATGGTTTTTCAGATCCCAATCAATTCAGCACGGGTATCACGGGAGCCGTTGGCAACCGACAGTCGATGGCGCTGGTAAACTTGGGATGGGCCTACGACTTCTTCTGGGACGGAAGAGCACAAACGCTCGAGCAACAAGTTATTGAGCCGATAACAAATCCGATTGAGATGAATAATACATGGGAGAATGCGATAGCCTCTTTGAGCGCCGACCCACTGTATCCGCCCATGTTTCAGGCAGCATTCGGCACTCCTGAAATAACACGTGATCGAGCAGCGAAGGCAATGTCTTCGTTTCTGCGCACCATGATAAGCGCCAACTCGAAATTTGACAAAGAGCGCGCTGGGACCTACACATTCACACAATTGGAAGAGACCGGCTTCAATTTGTTTTTGACCGAAGGCGGTATAAACCCGAATACAGGTCAACCTTGGGGAGGTGCAGACTGCTTCCATTGCCATGGTCCGGCGGGTATGCAAATGGGCGACTATCTCATGCACAACAATGGACTGGACGCTGAATTTTCTGCTGATGCAGGGCTGGCTTCTATCACGGGCAATCCACTCGATAGCGGCAAGTTCAAAACGCCTTCTTTGCGCAATATTGAGTTGACAGCACCCTACATGCACGATGGAAGATTTGCAACACTGAGCGAGGTGCTAGGGCACTACAATACCGGCGGACAAGTAAGTACCACGATTGACCCATTCATGGAAGCAGCAGGTGGCGGATTGTTTCTCGACGATGTGGATGAACTAGCTTTAATTGCTTTTCTGAAAACACTTACTGATACTTCCTTTATCAATAACCCTGCTTTTAGCGATCCGCACTGATGAACGAACCACTCCCCGCTAATCTTCTTAAACCGCTAAACAAGGCGATCCAATTCAAGAAGGAGAATAAGAAATTTTTGCAGAATCTCACACGCAGAAAAGATGTCGATCAATCGTTTCATCCACTGCATGAGGAAGCATTCAAACGTATTGATTGCCTGCAATGCGCGAATTGTTGTAAAACAACCTCTCCAATTTTTCGTGATGTCGATATAGACAGAATTGCAAAGCACCTGGGCATGAAGCCGTCGCACTTCACGGAAAAGTATCTTCACATTGATGAAGATAACGATTGGGTCTTGAACGTATCTCCCTGCGCGTTTTTGGGTTCCGATAATTATTGCAGTATATACGACGTGCGTCCAAAGGCCTGCCGTGAATACCCGCATACCGACCGAAAGAACATGCACCAGATTATGGATCTTACCTATAAGAATACTATGGTGTGTCCTGCGGTGGCATCCATAGTAGATAAACTCCGCATGCAGCGGGAGCAGGTGGGTTGAGGATAGTAGCCTCAGTTTTTGATATGGGCATGCGGTATTCCAAATTGGCATAGTCTCGTTTTGAACAGCACTGGATCATTGTGAAAAAATCCAGTTTCTATGAGCTACGCAACAGATTTAGGCGCCCTTTTTTTTCCCAAGTATTGTTCTTCCTGCAACCGCAATTTGATGCATTTCGAGAAGGCGGTATGTATGCATTGTTTAACCCATTTGCCTCGGCTACAACTGCACGATGAACGCGACAACGCAGTGGAGAAGTTGTTTTGGGGAAGAATTGATGTGGAAGCGGCTACCGCATTTTTGAGCATGCCGCGCAACGGTATTTCGCATCGACTCATTCACCGCTTGAAGTATCACGGCGACCAAGAAGTGGGTGAGCGCCTGGGTGCTTTGTTTGCGCATGAGTTGCTCGAATCGGAGCGCATGAAGGGCATTGATGTAATTGTGCCTGTGCCGTTGCATCCCAAGAAACTGCATGTGCGCGGTTACAACCAATGCGATTGCATTGCGCGGGGAATGGCCGAAACCCTGGGCGCCGAGATTTCATTGAACAACCTCACGCGCACACACTTTAGTGCTTCTCAAACCCGTCGCGGACGTATTTCACGTTGGTCGAACGTGAAAGATATTTTCTGGGTGCGCGAACCCGAGAAGTTTGAAAACAAACGAATACTCCTTGTGGATGATGTAATTACGACAGGCGCTACCATTGAGGCCTGTGCAACGGCACTGCTCAAGATAAACGGAGTGCAGTTGTCGGTTGGTGCGTTGGCAATTCCGGCCTGAGGTTAGTGCGATTATATTTGTTTATGATTTTTCGGTTAGCACTGGTATTTTTATTCTGCGTTGAAACGCTTGGCACGAGCGCACAAGATTCTGTTCTGCTTATGAACGGGCGCGAAATGGAGTGCACGGTTTTGGCCGATACCGGTACCGTTCTTCTCCTTCAAATGACTAAGCCAAATGGTAAGGTAATACAGCGAGAAATCCA
>JBILIX010000031.1:0-12090 GCA_044368835.1 Flavobacteriales bacterium
TTTCCAATAATAAAATCCGAAGATGCGGGTGAGCAATTTGGATTTTGTAGAGTGTGGCTGCGCCAACAATGCCGCCGCCCACGATTACGATGTCAAATGTTTTTTCCACGGGTCGAATATACTTCTGCGCCTCTTAAAACGAAACACCTGAATGTGCGATAAATGATTGTGTGCTGTATGTTTACCCTATGAAAACCACGATCAAAGCACAACATGCATGGGCAATGTATGATTGGGCTAATTCCACCTATAACCTTGTGATTAGCACTGCTATCTTTCCGATATTCTATAGCGCTGTTACTCGCACAGCCGAGGATGGGGCTGAGGGTGATTCGGTGCTTTTTTGGGGTGCCACTTTTAAGAATACCGAGGTGCTTTCTTATGCGCTCGCATTCGGCATGTTTATAGTCTGCTTGTTGGCCCCCACCATTGCGGGGGTAGCCGACTACCTGGGGCGTAAGAAGTTTTTTATGAAGGCATCATGCTACCTCGGTGCTGCTTCATGCGCGTCACTTTACTTTTTCGATGTGCATCATCTTGAATGGAGCATGCTTAGTATCGTGCTTGCTTGTATCGGTTTTTGGTGCAGCTATGCTCTCTACAATTCTTTCCTTCCTGAAGTGGCTGCACCGGATGAGCAAGATAAATTGAGTGCAAAAGGATATTCCTTGGGATACATCGGCAGCGTCCTATTACTCTTGCTGAACCTTGCGATGATCATGGTGTTTGAGATTAGTGCGCGTTGGTGCTTTGTTACCGTTGGCCTTTGGTGGGCGGGGTTTGCCCAATATACATTTTACCACCTGCCAGAAACAGCTACAGGTAAGAGGTTTGAAAGGGGAGTACTGGCCAACGGATTCAAGGAACTTTCCGGAGTTTGGTCGCGTCTGACCCATAGCCCAAGGTTGAAAAGATACCTACTCAGTTTTTTCGTTTTTTCCATGGGTGTGCAAACCATTATGCAAATGGCATCACTCTTCGGTACCAAGGAAATTGAGCGAGTGGATGAAGCCGGTAATGTGGTTATGGGTTTGGCTGATGGGCAACTGATTGGAGCTGTTTTGCTGGTTCAGCTCATTGCTATTCCGGGGGCAGTTGTCTTCTCGTGGTGCAGCAAAAAAATCGGCAACTTGCTCACGTTGATTTTTGCGTTGGTGGTTTGGGCGATTATCTGCATTGTCGCGTATCGATTTGTGCACTCGGTAATCGATTTCTATATCGCTGCAGCATCGATTGGTTTTATCATGGGAGGCACACAGTCGTTGGCTCGAAGCACCTATTCCAAATTGTTGCCGGAGACCAAAGACACGGCTTCTTTCTTTAGCTTCTATGATGTAACCGAGAAGGTTGGTCTCATTATAGGCTTATTGACTTTTGGCTACATCGAGGGTGCGTTTGGCAGCATGCGTTCGAGTATTCTGGCACTGATAGTCTTCTTTGTTGTAGGGTTGCTGCTTCTGTTGCGTGTACCGCGAAAAGAAACGCTAGCCTAAAATGGCCAGCATTAAGAGGAGGCCGCCTAGCATAACTAGCTTTATCCAACGACTCACTTTGCCGAAATCGCGAGGCGACTTTGCAACGTTCACGAAATACATGGCCAGTAACATTGGAACGATGAGACATGCAATTAACCATGCCATGTCACTTTGGATATCCATACGAGTAAGGCACCATCCTGCCATCACCAGAAATACAATCATCCAGCCGGTTACATAACGCTTGGTACGTTGCAGGCCCCAAAGTATCGGTATTGTTTGATAGTTTCCTGCGCGGTCGCCAGGCTCATCTTGTGCATCTTTTACAGCCTCGCGAATCATGGTTAGAACAAAGGCAAAAAGCGCAACTCCAAAAACCCATAACCACGCGTATGTGAAGAGCGACATGCCTTTCCAAAAGAAGGTTGTCATTTTTGCTTTCAATAAATGCAAATCGGTGATGACCGCAAAAACAGGAACCACTGCTGTACAAAATGCCACCAGTGCATTTCCAATGAGGGGCCTTTTCTTGAAAACCGGTGAATACCACCACAACAAGAACATGATCAAAAGCGGCACGATGGTCAGTTCAACAAACGAACTGGAAATGCCAACCCACACTGCGAGCCCAAGGGCAATCACGTTGAGACCTTGGTGAATGAGTATCGCCATTTTGCGATTCACCGTCTTGCCCACAATGACTTTTTCAGGCTTGTTTATTTTATCGACTTTCTGGTCGAAATAGTCATTTATGACATTACCTGCCGCTGTGATGAGCAGAGCCGCCAATACCAAGGCGCTGAAATGAATTCCACTCAATACCAATTGAACATCGCCTTGCTTCTCCAATACATCCGTTAACAACACATATCGTGTGATGTACATCGTAACCGCCACGATAAGGAGATTTAAAGGCCTGGAAAGGAGTAGAATGGATTTCAGTCGCACGGATTGTTGAAGTTTTGTGGACAAAGTTGAATGCCTCAATAATTACATTCGCAATATAGTCTAAATCAATATGGAACTCAATCTCACCGAATCTCCCCATGTCCAAGTAGAAACTGTGCACGCACTTATTTTCTGTAAGCATGAATACATCGTTAGCAACGTGAAAACACAATTGGAAAAGGCGGAGTTTACGTGTTCGGGTTCTGTTGTTCTGACTGAAGCGCTGGAGTATTTGAAAACCAATCAGCCCCAGCTCATCGTAATTGGTGGCGGTGTTGACCCTCATGATCGAATCAAGATTCAGGACAGCATTAAAGCGTGGTCTCTTTCTACTCGCATTGTTGAGCACTTCGGTGGTCCTGCTACGGTGCTCAATGAGGTTCGTGATGCACTGAGCAAATTCTAGTGCTAGTTCCCGAGCATACTTTTTGACTTGTATACTTTGTTCTCGCCCAACTTGTGCAGTGAATAAGTGAAGCCTGGGTGTATTGCAAACGCTCCGATTTCTCCGGCCTTGTTGACGGCTAAATATCCAACTTGAAAATCTTTGTAGTTGGAGTGTTTTATTTTGATTCGATTAATTGCTTCCTCACACGCCTGTTGCGGTGTGGCCCCTTGGCGCATCATTTCTACAACAAGAAAAGAACCGCACGTGCGAATAACAGCTTCGCCCAAACCGCTTGATGTAGCCGCACCGATTTCATTGTCAACGAACAGCCCGCCTCCTATTATCGGACTATCGCCCACACGTCCGCGCATTTTGAAAGCCATACCACTCGTGGTGCATGCGCCCGCCAGATCTCCGTTGGCGTCCATGGCAATGAGACCAATGGTGTCGTGATTTTCAACGTTGATGATGGGCTTGTATTGGCTCGTCTTCAACCACTCTTGCCAGGCTTTTTGTGCCTCTTCGCCAATATATGGATCGTGCTTGAAGCCTTCGGAAAGAGCGAACTGATAAGCTCCTTCTCCTACCAGTATGACGTGCGGTGTTTTTTCCATCACCCTGCGGGCTACGGACGCCGGATGTTTGATGTGCTCAAGAAACATGACACTACCCGCATTTCCCAAACTATCCATGATGCAAGCATCCAGCGTAGTGTGTCCATCGCGATCGGGGAACCCCCCGAGGCCCACTGTTAAATTCGACAAATTCGCCTCTGTGTCGTTCACCCCTTTTTCTGCCATATCGAGCGCATTCCCTCCATTGAGCATCGCTTTCCAGGCGGCCTCATTGGCAGGTATACCGGCATCCCATGTTGAGAGTACTAAACCTTCCTTGAAAATATCGGAAGTTGCGGGTGTTTCATTCGACTCTTCTGCTTGTGAAAAAAGTTGCGTAAATGCTCCAAGGCCAAGGCCTATTCCAGTAGCAGCAGATGCCTTGATAAATTTTCTGCGATCAGTCATAACAGTAGTGTGGTTGAAGCGGGAAAGATAAGAGATACGGGGCAACACCAATTGACTAGCTGACCATTTCACGCTGCAGCGTTTCAATAGTGTCTGCAGGCAAATTCAGCATGTCCAGATACATCAACCCATCAAGAGCGTTGTTGAACTTGGGGTCACAATTAAATGCCATGATGCGCGCATTTTGCTGAAGATACTTCTTGAGCAACACGGGCATCGTAAAACTGGATGGCTCTATTTCACTTATGATTCGATCCATTTTCTTAATGTCGCTTTGAGTGGAGTCAAGCAACGCTGCCGTGTCAACCTTTTTTACTCTTGGTTTGAATGTATTGCGAGGTGTAACGTGCTCAGCCAGGGTGTGATCGAAATAGTGTTTCGTGATGAATTGAATAATCAACTCCTTACTTACTTCCTGGTATTGATTGCTAATGGATACCGGCCCAATGATATATCGGAAGTGTGTATTCGATATTAGATAATAGAGAATGCCTTTCCAAAGGAGAAATAGGGATAGACGGTGTTTTTGATATTCGACAACAATGAACGAACGGCCAAGCTCAAGCGATTGCTCCAGCATGGGGTCGAGTTGTGAGCCCATTCGAAACAAAGAGGAAATATAAAATCCTCGCTTACCATAGCGTTGCATGATCTTAGCGCCATTGCCTACACGGTAAGCGCCCGCAATTTTTTCTGCCTTCCGATCCCACAAAATCAAATGGCTGTAATACAAATCGTATTCGTCGAGGTCAATACTCTTATTCGTTCCTTCTCCTACTGCGCGGAATGTTACTTCACGCAATCGGCCAATTTCACGAAGTATATTGGGAATGCGTCCACTACTTGCCACATAGCAATCGAAATTATCATAGCTGAGGGTCTTGCAGTCGGATAAGCTGTTCACCTCTTGAACAATCAACTCATGACTTACTGCTTCAATAATATCCTCCGGATGTTTCACCTTCCTAAATAACCGGAAGTAGTCGCGCTTCACATCAAATGAACTTCCCAAGGCATAGGTCTTTGCACGCAGATACCGGCTGTATTGATCGAGGGTGCTGAACATTTCGGTGTCCTTCGGCTGTATGGGTTTGCCGATGCGCATGCGAATGGTGTGGCCTTTTTTGCGAAGCATTTCAGTCGGCAAGGCAAGGGTTCTCAAATTCGGATGAATCATGCCCAACAAATGGAAAATGCGCGAATTACTTCCGTCAAAGTAAAATGGCACCACCGGCACACCGGAACCGCGCACAATTTTAACGACCGAACTAGCCCATTTCTTATCGGCAACCGCATTCATATCGCCTTGGTAGGTGCTTACCTCTCCCGCTGGAAAGATGCCTAACGCGCCTCCGTTTTCAAGATGCTGCCTCACTGCTTTTATGCCGCTCACATTCGAGTATGCTTCTTTGCGTGTCTCGAACGGATTAACCGCAATGAAATAATCTTTGATGGGTTCAACCTGCTGCAACAGAAAATTCGCCATTACCTTGAAATCAGGTCGAACTTTGGCTATTGCTAAAATCAGCGCAAGTCCGTCGAGGGCGCCAAACGGATGGTTGGCTACAATCACGAAAGGGCCTGTGCGGGGAATATGATCGAGTTGTTGCTCTTCGATTTGTAAATCGACTTCCATGTGGTCGAATAACGCTTGAATGCTATCCAACCCGGGCGATTCGCACATGTGTGCATACAACTCATTTACTTCGTCGATGCGTGCCACCTTGCTCAACAAAGAAATTAGAATATTGTCCTTCGGCAAACGAGTTGCCGTGGCAAGTGCATCGTCGGATATGAGCTTTTTTGTACTCAAGGTTAGTTAATCATTATCGGGGTTGTCTTTATTCCGGCTGCTGTTTCAATGGCTATTTGGTAAACACCTGAATCATATTGCTCCGCATTGAAAAAGAAAAGGGACTCTCCGCTTTTGATATTGCCCTTGTGTATGGTTTGTACCTCTCGACCTGCAATGTCAATAAGTCTGATGGTCGCATCCTGTGCATGCTGCGCATTGATTTCAATGCATGTTATAGCAGATGCCGGGTTGGGATACACTCGATTGATAAGCGCGGAAGAAATTTCACGTATGTTGTTTACTTCACCAAGTACGCTAAACGACCAAAAACCGGTGGGTGCCGGCATAGGGCGCACCTGAATTTTACCGCTTACCGATTCTCCTTCAACATAGTACTCAACAATTGAACCCACGGCTTGAGCCGGTATCATTGCTTCCCAGTTGTTTGCATTGGCAATCATGTCAACTGTACTGAATGCGCTTGCGCCTTGAAGCCTCCAATAGAGCGTTGCCCTTTCGACACCGGAGCGATGGTTCAAGTAGGCCGATACGAAATAGGGGTTGATAGCGTCGTATGTATCGCTCAAAGGTTGATGCGAAATAAGTAAAGGATCAGCTACACCTACCGTGTGCGTAATGCAATGGATAGCTCCACTTTGCGCAATAATGTTGTTATTGGTGTTGTCGCAGTCAATACTCACCAGGTTGTATCCCGGACACACTTCACTCCAAATGCGCAACGCAGTTGTGTCGTACTCTTCGCGATACGTTGGAATGATAATCGTATTGTTTACGAAAACTGCATTTGTATAGGTTCTGTATGCGCCATTGTTGTCGGGATAGTTGCCTCCGGTGCTTGGCGGTGCCGGTATGCGAACCACCTGAAATGGTGTGCCGAATTTGCTGGTGTAATTGCTCAAAACATAGTTGATGTTCGCATTGATCTGCGGTCCATCGGCAACACCCTGCGGGTATTCAGAAACGAGCAGCGTTTCTTCATCTACTAGTTTCATGTGCATATCGATGTGGTGAATGCCATCATAAGGAAGTATCGGCATCTTGATGTAGGTTTGAATACCCATGAAGGTTTCCAAAATTGTATTGACCTCTTGTGTTGTGTGGTTCGGGTAGAAAATATTGTAATCACCGTTACCATCATTTTCATCCAAGATAAGTTCCGATGCGAAGGCAGTTCCAAAACCATCGCTCATATAATTGCCTCCGGTGTTTACTAGGTCATATGGAGCGTTCGATGTTTCATACAAATCCAAATTGAGAGCATCTGCCACATATGCAGGCGAGGTGTCGTCATTGGGGCGATCGCGGTTGTAAAGCCAGTCTACTAAAATGAGGGTGTCAACTTCATTGCCGTATACCGGGTTGGCTGCATAGTCACGCATCCAGATGCTGTCGTAGTTGGAATCAATTATGAGTATGTTGTCGAGATTGGCAAAAGCGGCACCTCCTGTGTTTTGCGCTAGAAGATAATCTTCGGTTCCTTGCACATCGTCGCTTAAGATGATCACTTGCGTTTCCAAACGGGCTGCGGCTACAATCTGTTTGAGAATGGCGGGAAACGTGGTCCATGCGATAGTAAGAGCTTGCACTTCTTCCCACTCCGCCATTGATCGAAGGTTGGTGAAATTGGGCGCCGTTGTAATTTGAGCGTTCGATTGTACGCCAACGAAACATGAAATTACCAGTGCCAAAATCGACTTTCTCATCGCTGTAAAACAATGCGTTGTTTGTGAATTCATAGTTAACTCCGAAAGTATAAAAGATTAATATTGAATTTCGCGTGAGTTAGTGACAAACGCATTGCAGTAAAGGCTGTCTACATAGGAAGTGTCAGCAGTTCCAATCTGTGTCAGCACCTGATATTTCAGCCAGCGATTGCCATATACACGGCAGGTTATGGTTGTATCAATGGCAGCCGTTTGCCAGGTTCTCCAGCCATTTGAACAACAATTGCAATTGAAATTCGCATTCAGGAATGTAAAAGAGAGCCGGTCGCTCGCGCTTCCGTTGGCATGGGTAAATCGCAACGATGCAAAAGCTTCTTTGTACAATGCTACATTTTCGGTTACTGTGCCATTGCTAAACGCATCGACATCTAGCGAGCGTTCGGCCAGGATGTAATTGGTTTTTTCAGCTAGCAACCGCAGCGCAGCGAAATTTTCTCGTGGCCAACTTCCGGAAAAATCGCCGTTCGCATCGCTGGAAGTGCTGAGTGCATTTTGATAGGTGTTGCCGAAAATGCCATTCTGAACAACTTGTTTCTCTATTTCTACAGCAACGCCCGCGAGTGCGATGCCGTCATCAGCATCGGTTACTTTTCCGCGTATGCTGTATTGCACTGCAGTGTCTTTTTTACAAGCCGATAGAACAAGAAGCAGGCTGAATGTTAGGGTTGTGAGTATGCGCTGCATCGTAGGGTTGTTTATTGGGAAACGCTGCGGTAGAGATCGTAGGTTCCGATTATCTTCTGAACAAAAATAAATGGTTCACGTGCGTTACAATATCCATGTTTCACACAACTCATGGTATAGTATTTTTCTTGTTGCTTCATGAGCAGGGCCTCTGCCACATTTCCATCCCAAACAGTGTCTTTCATGCCCAGTTCGCGTGCGAGATTTTGAGCGTCGAGGATATGGCCCTGGCCAATGTTATAGCTGGCCAACACAAACTTGGTTCGTTCAAGGTCATTGGGTACCCTTTTTTGCCACATGTTTTGGAGATACTTGATGTACTTTGTTGCTGCTTGCACACTGCATTCAGGACTAGGTGAAGCAGAGCAACCGAAGCGTACAGCTGTTTGCGGCATGAGCTGCATCAATCCGTAGGCTCCGCTCCAAGAGTGCGCTTGAGGGTTGAAGTGTGATTCATGGTAGGCAATCGAAGCGAGCATTCGCCAGTCCCACCCCAATTGTGGCGCATAGGTTTTGAAAAGTGAGTCGAAGGGCGAAATAGCACCTGGGCCTACCTTGGGTAGCACAAATCCTTTTGGTCGGGCAAGTTCGGCTTCGTTGAAGTATTTGCGGTAGAGTCTTTTAGTTCGCGCGGCTCCGTCTTTTCCACTCAACCATCCATTGAGTGCCGCCAATAGCGAGGTCGATTCTTTGCGAACAGCCCACGCAATGTCTTGCATGCCGCTGACGGCAACACTCGCGTCAATGTTGTCATAATTACTCAACTCAATCGATGCAAGGTTTTCATCGGTAATGGTAGCAGGTATAGCACCGTCGTCGACCAAGCGAATGAGGTCATCGGTGCTTATTTCTCCCGGAGCTTCTTTTATCTGGATGGCCTGACCCGTAGAGGCGGTTATCTCATTCAAACGTTCATAAAAAGATGAATAACGGTGTACCCAAATGGGCATGCTTCCGAGTTGCGAGCTGTCTGTAATAGCCAATGAGCCGAGCCCTTCGCCTCGATCGATTTTTCGCTGAACAAGAACCTGTCTTGTTTGATAAAGTGGTTGAGTGAAACTGACGGTGTCTGAACGCTGCGGTGTAATGGTTAGATTGCTTGCAACCAAGTCCGCTTCTCCTTTGCGAAGCATTTCAAACATGCGGTCCACATCGTCAATAAGCTTCACCTCAAGTCGCACTCCAAGGTGCTTCGCAAATGCCAACGCCAATTCATAATCGAAACCGCTTGCCTGATTTCGATAGAGGAAATAAGTAGATGCACTATTCTCCGTAAGGATTATTAATGAACCTCTGCGTCGAATGGAGTCCAAATCGATGACTTCGATATTCTCTTTGTTTGCCTTTTTGCGTCGAATCGGGTTCTCGCAGCTCGCAACCAAGCACAACAAAAAAATCCACGTCACGGGTAAAAGTAAGTGGCGTAGATTGTATGTTGAAGGTGCTGACAAATCGAAGATTATTTAATTCCTCTAAAATAAAAAACCCCGGGCAAACCCGAGGTGTTTTACGTAAGCGGTTTGAAGTTATTTATTATTTCTTGTAGAACTTTTGGGTTTGGTTGTCAAAGCTAACCCAGTAATCTCCTCTTGTAAGTGCAGTGCACTCAACGGAACTACCGCGACCTCTTTTTACAACCTGACCAAAAACATTGTACAATTCGTAGGAAGTGTCGGCGCTGAAGTAAACCGACTTTGATTTTTTGTCGTAACGGAAACTAACCGCTTCAACATTGCTGGTAACCTCGCACACAGAGGAC
This sequence comes from Flavobacteriales bacterium, assembly GCA_044368835.1. Lineage (GTDB taxonomy): Bacteria > Bacteroidota > Bacteroidia > Flavobacteriales_D > Sanyastnellaceae > JAIBBG01. The sequence goes on from JBILIX010000031.1 coordinate 9,817, forward strand.
TTTCTTAGGTCACCCTCGAAGCTTCTTTGAACCACGCGAAATTTATTTAGCCCGCTTGTGAGCTGAGCCTGAAAGCGATAAATATTCTTGATATTCGTTCCATTGCCAAGCACTTCTCCTATGTTCACCCATCGGTTCCATTTAAAGTGCTGAATGATGTAAGGGATTTTGCCCATTTCGCCTGTTGTCTCCCAAGTGATAGAGCCGTTGATGCCACAGGTGATGGTGGTACAAATAAATGACGGCGATGGCTCTAGCGCCCCGGGATTTAAAATCTTGGGAGTGCAGCCGTCTTTGTGTTTGATTAGAATATTCACCGGGTCGCCTGTCTTCAGACCGTAAATGGTGAGGTCGACTTCAAAGGCTTGCGTGTTGATTTCATCTGTGGTGATGAGTCCATTCACAAGCACCTCGTAAATACAATAACCAACTCCATCTGAAGAAGCTGCATTAATAACGAAAATGTTGCGCTGTTGGTAGCGGCCTTCCAGCATGATAGAACCAGCTGACATTCCCAAGCTAATGGAAAACAGCGATACAAAAACTACCCATTTTTTAACCAAACACGGTATCATACGCTAAACGAGCAATCGGGTGCTTAAAGTTCAACTTTCGGTTAGGGCGCAAAAGTATCTAATTTAAGTTGTGCTTGCGATAGGATTTGAGGAAAAAATTCATCAAATGTGGAAATGATCTGTTTTTCGTGCTTCAAAAATGTATCAAATGAGTTTTTGAGTGGATTGACAAATGGAATGCGCATCGACATCTGGTTGAGTATGGTGGCCGTTCCTTCAGCAGTGCGATACATATTCATCCAGTCGTGTTCAATCATTTTTCCTACAATGAATTGTCTTCTCTCTGTCATATCATTCTGCCGTTTCGAGAGTTGCTCATAGGTTGACTGTATCCATATTTCACGTTCGGTCATGGAGTGTGCGTTCCACCGAATCGATAAAACGTGATCGAAAAGAACATCGAGCACAACGCCTGCAAATTTTCCCAACGTTGGATGGAGTTGTGTTTTCAAATCCAAAACCAACGGATGCTTGTCCGTATAGTCATCGATAAATCGATGGAGGAGTATTCCTGCCTGAACCTCTTTCGGGAAGTGTTCCCATTTCTTGCCTTTGACGTCGTCGGCTATGAATTGACCGAATAGAATCGGCTCTATTGTGAATGAAAGAAAGGAATGTGCGAGATAATTCATAGCGAAAACAAATGTAGTGTTGAAAGAATGGCATGTTGGGTTCGATGGTGAACCGCTTATTTTGCGCATTCATTTTAAATCTTACTGCCAGTGACTCTGATTAAATCTATCTCCGGAATTCGCGGCACCATAGGAGGTGCTGAAGGAAGCGGACTAACGCCAATTGATGTGGTGAAATTTACGGCTGCCTTCTGCGCGCTTATGCAGCGAAAATCCAATTCGCCTAAGATTAAGGTTGTGGTTGGTCGGGATGCGCGCATCAGCGGAGGAATGGTCAATGCTTTGGTTTGTAACACCTTGGTTGGTATGGGGGCAGATGTTGTTGATGTGGGCTTGAGCACTACACCAACTGTCGAGATTGCTGTGCCTGGTGAAGGAGCTCATGCCGGAATTATTTTAACGGCAAGCCATAACCCAATTCAATGGAATGCATTGAAACTACTCAATGAAAAGGGAGAGTTTATTTCAGCTGCCGAAGGTGCAGAGGTATTGCGCTTGGCTGAGTCGGGCGAGGTTGTTTTTGCGGATGTTCATGCGCTCGGCTCCTTGAAGGAGGCTGATTATTTGGACAAGCACATTCAACATATTTTGAGTTTGAAACTCGTTGATAAGCAACTAATCGAATCGGCTGATTTACACGTGGCAGTTGATGCCGTGAACAGCTCCGGTGGCATTTACGTTCCTGCTTTGCTGCGTGCTCTCGGGGTGAAAAGAATCGAAACTATTCACTGCGAGCCGAATGGCCATTTCCCTCACAATCCGGAACCACTTCCCGAACATCTTATCGACTTATCTGATTTGGTTAGAACGAAGGGTTGCCAAATGGGTATTGTGGTGGACCCCGATGTTGATCGTTTGGCATTCGTATGCGAAGACGGAAGCGTGTTTGGTGAGGAGTACACCTTGGTTGCCGTAGCTGATTATGTGCTCTCGTGCAATCCCGGAAATACAGTTTCTAATTTATCAAGTACCCGCGCCCTTCGCGATGTTACAAGAAGTCATGGGGGCTCTTATTTCGCCTCGGCAGTAGGTGAGGTGAATGTGGTGGCTGCTATGAAAGAAAACAA
>JBILIX010000276.1:0-3637 GCA_044368835.1 Flavobacteriales bacterium
CATCAACTCCGATTTGCGTTTGATTATAGTATTCTGTAGACTTGAAAAATTTGTTTTGATGCGTTGCCGAAATTTTCGGATCGAATGCACCTTTTGCTTTCATCAATTCCTGCTGGCCTTTCTCGACACGTAAATCTGCCATGCGAATTGCAGGGTGATTATTGAGCATCGTTTTGAATGCGTCGAACGTAAGCACTTCTTGTTGTTGGGCATGTGCATGCCATGTAAAAGAGGCCGACACCAAAAGAGCAATAAGCTTGGTTTTTCCCAAGTGGTTATTTCGATTTCGCGACGTCATCGGCTTTGTAATAATTAGGTGGGAATCCGTTGAACTGTCGCCAGAGCTCATAACCCAGAGCAACGTCTTTTAGCAACGCCATACCGTGCGCTCCTGCACCCACTCGGATGCCCGAAGGCCAGGCCACATCTTCGGGGTCGGGGGCTACGAGTATGCGATATTCGCCTTGGTTGTTGGTGAAATTGTCGATTGCGACAACCACACCGCCATAGGTTCCTGCAGATGCGCCGGGCCAACCGCTAAATACAAACGCAGGCCAACCGTCAAAAATGAAACGCACTTTTTGTCCTTTCGACAAAAGTGGGTAGTCGATGGGTTTTACCATCAGCTCCACTGCCAATTCATAGTTGGCTGGCATGAGGCTGACGATCTCTTCGCCTTCTTTGACGGTTTCACCTACTCCGGTTTTTATGGCTCGTGTGATATAGCCATCTGCCGGCGAGGTGATGAAGTAGAACCCGCTGCGCTGGCTGTAACCCGCGAACTGACTTTGCAATTTGGTCACCTGTGCTTCTGTGTCATAGAGTAAACTCATGGTCGAAAACTTGTCGCTTTCGGCTTTCGATACTTTGTCGCGATAATCTTGCGTAATGGAGTTCAATTCTGTTCGAACGTTGGTGAGCTCTTGTCGTGAGATGAGCAATTTGTTTTCTGTTTCGATTTGTTTGGCACGCGCATTTTGATAGACCACCTCGCGTTGTTCTAACTCGGTTTCAGATTTCAATCCCTTCTCAAAAAGTGATTTGAATCGGTCGTATTGGTCCTTGGCAATCACTGCGTTTCCTTTTGCGACATTGAAGTCCATACTGTCGCTCTGAACCTTTAAAATCGATTGCTTGACTTTTAACTCTTGCTGACTGCGTTTCAGTTTTGCGCTTTCATTGAGAGCGTCTATTTGTCGATCGAGGGCTTCAACCTTCTGCATATATCCTGAAACACTCGACTCCTTGCTCTTTATTTGGTCTTCGACGTTGACAAGCAGATTCGGATCGAAGTAATCGTCTTTGATTTCGGAGATGCGCATGATGGTATCGCCGATTTTTACCAAGTCACCTTCACGCACATACCACTGTTCTATTTTTCCGGGTATGATCGTTTGTATGGCTTGTGGTCGTTGGTCGGGCCTTAATGAAGTAAGTCGGCCATTTCCACTTATACTTTGAGTCCAGGGCAGGCAAAGGAGCACCATGATTACAGCAAGTAGTATAAACAGTGAGCGCTTCAGTACCCGGTTGTTTTTACCAACGGAAAGTTTGCGAAACGACACGTAATCGCCCTGTTTAATTTTTCCTTGAATGGAAGATTCTGAGAGTTCTAGCATGTGCGGTAAATTAAACTTTTTGCATGGTTACAACTCTTCCTGCCAGTTGATGTATAGCTGGGTTGTTGCTGATGATTAAAATAGTCGCCTGAGGGAATTCGCGCAGAATATTTTCGAGTATTTCCATACGCTCATCGGGTAGGATTGCCTGAAGATTATCTTCCATCAAAATGAGCTGCGGGTTTCCAACAAGGCATCGGGCAAGTATTACTTTTCGGAGAATTCCTCCTGATAAAATCTTGCCTTCGGGATCAATTACCGTGTGATAACCTTGTGGCATGTGGGTAATACTATCATGCAGGTTAACCAAACGCGCGCCCTCCATCACTTGATTGATGTCGATGTGTTTTCGACCACAAGTAATGTTTTCTACAACGGTTCCTTTGAATACACCTTGATCGGTAAAGTTTTCTCCCGTTATTTCACGTAAGGTCACGAGATCGATATTTTCAAGCGGCAATCCGTTTATTGTGATGCTCCCTTGAAAACCGGCAAAATAGCCTGTGAGCAATTTCATCAGAAGCGTTTTGCCACTGCCATTTGCGCCCGCCACACACACGCGTTCACCGGGCGTGATCTCTAAGTTGAAGTTCTGGATGACCGGACTTTGGGCGTCAGAAAAGGCATAAGTAAGCTTATCTACTTTTACGTGCACACCTCCGTTTTTCAGTGTTTCGCGCACATCGATACCACCTTCCCTTTCGAGTTGAATGTCGGTAATGCTGCCAATTTTATCCAAGGCGGTTAGCACATCGTACACGGTGCTCATGTTGAGAATGACTTTCTCCACACTGCCAATAATCATGAGAATCACAATTTCAGCAGCAACGAATTGTCCGATGTTGATTTGTCCGTTAATCACCAAAATGCTTCCCGCAATAATGAGACTCGCAGCAAGTATGATTTTAAACAGAACAAGCACTTTGTACTGAGTAACTAGTATCGCAAAGTGACGCTTACGTGCATCGAGGTACTTCGATGTATGATAGTCGGTTTGCTCAAGCGGCATGGAGGTGATTCCGCTCAATTTGAATGTGGTGAAAGCGCGCGATAGCTCTTCCAACCAGTGCGCCACCGCAAATTTGTGTTTGCTCTCTTCCAAGCTGCTCTCTAGGCCTTCTCTGCCAGTCAGTTTAAAGATGGCAGCAATAAGGAGGATGAGGATGATGCCGAGAAGAATGAAAAGTGGATGATAGAAAGACAGCAGAAGCAGGCCGAAAATAATTTGAATGGCAGCGGTTGAGAAGTCGAGCAGTAGCTTAGAAACCCCTTTCTGCACCGTCATGATTTCGAAAAAGCGATTCATTACTTCCGGGAAGTATTTGGTCTTAACAGAGTCGAACGAAGCGCGCGGTAGGCGATAGGCAAAGTCGAAAGATGAATTCACAAAGAGTCGTTGTTCGATGGATTCTGTGATGGCCATTTGGCGCAACTGAAGCAGCCCGTTGAAGAACACACCGAGTATGACAAACACGACGAGCACCATCCATGAAGCCCTCAATTCACCTGCTTGCAGCAGGTTGATGATGGCCTGAATTCCAAGCGGGAGCGTGAGGTTTACCAACCCCTGGAACAGAGAAAAAATATAGACATTGCGAATGTCGGAGCGCTCTGATTTGACTAGACGCCATAGGCGCTGCATGGGACTAATGTGACTCATATACTGGTAGTGTCAGATCTTTAGCCCGAAGTGCTCATTCAGCAAGCAAATGCGTTGGCTGGACAACGGGTGCAATGTTAGTCAAAGCATCCGAATGGCGGCAAAGTTCACCCGATTTGGGTGATTTCGATTAGGAAAATTTAATGATTACACTTTCAATAACATGCGCGGCATCCTCGCACTTGTCGGAAGCGTTTTCCAAAAAGGTAATCACCTCTTTGGTTTTTAGGATTACCATCGCATCTGTTTCGTGCTTGAAAAGGTCAGCAATGGTGCTGTTCATGATTTTATCCGCCTCGTTCTCCAGTGTGTTGATGGTGTGGAGATGCGCTTTTACTTTCCGCACATTGCGCAGGCT
>JBILIX010000277.1:0-3635 GCA_044368835.1 Flavobacteriales bacterium
TATTGGGTCCTTGTAGGAGCCTGCGCTCGAAGGACGAGCAGATGACAATACCACCTGACTCGGACCTGAGAAAACCAGTCCGTAATCGAAAAACTCGGAGTTCAATTCCACAACGTTGGAAACCGTAATACGTGTTTTTGATGCCTTCTTCGACGCTGCGTCTTGTGCCGATTTAATTGCTGTTGCAGCCTTCGACTTATCTCCTCCCTTTGCACTGTATTTATTGAATTGAGTTACTGCATCATCCCAACGCCCCAACTCCAACAAACTCATACCATAACCGAAATATACCTCCGGGTCAATTTTATAATACTGGGCAACGATGGCCTTTTCGTACCACTGCAAACTTTGCTGGGGGTCTGCGACTAAGCGATAACACTCGCCCAAACGATAGAAGATTCGTGCTTTATCATCCAGCGACTTTGCAACCGGCTCAGCCTTGATGTAGAGCTTGGTTGCTTCATAGTAAGCAGCCCTGTCAAATTGTTCATCTGCTTTTTTAGTCGGTTGTGCCCAACTTACGACAGCTATCAGCATAAAAACTGATGTAGCGACAACGGAAATTACTCTTTTCATACAGGTTTCTTTAAGGAGTCGGTCTGTTTATAGGTGACGAAAATAAGCCAATATCATAAAAGCTCAAAGTGTGCTCCTGAAATGGCTGAAGACCGCGAAACCAATTATTGGGCCGTTTTCCTTTTCTCAATGAGGCCGCGCTTTATGCGACTCAATGCCTCGGGGGTTATGCCCAGAAAGGACGCTATATGGTGCTGGGCCACACGCAGCTCCATTTGCGGATACCGTTGTACCAATTGTAAATAGCGCTTCTCCGCACTCAACGACATAATATCCATCGTGCGTTTTTGTGAGGCCACATAAGCGTTTTGCATCAGCAAACGGAAGAAACGCTCAAACTTCGGATATTGGCTCAATAGCACTTCGTAATCATCACGATGAATAGCAAGCACCTCTGAGTCCTCCAACGCCTCGATACTGAAGAAGGCCGTATCTCCGGTGATGAAACTAAATAAATCGGAAGCCCACCAATCTTCAAATGCGAGATGAAAATTATGTTCGTTCCCCCGCTCATCTGTTGTAAAGGTTCGAAGACTGCCAGATAAGACAAAGTAGAAATGCTCACAAGAAGCACCTGATCGAACAAGCATTTCTCGCTTCTTGTATACCTCGCGCCTCATAACCTGGTAAATGGCCTCGAACTCTATGTTCGATACAGGTATGAAGCTCTTAATATGATTTCTAAGTGCTTTAGGCATTTCGATCAAGATTTTATCAGTCGAATGGTTCCGCGATGCTGCCCGTCGGAAAGTTCGACAAAGTAAATACCTTTTGCCAATTGCGTTAGGGAAAGTTCAAAAGTTTCCGTGTCGCTTCGTCGGCTTATTAACCTCGTTTCCAATCTGCGCCCGAAACTGTCGAAAAGCGAATACGTGAGGTTCCTGTCAAAGCCCATGGCGTCAATATTCACAAAGTTCTCCGCAGGGTTTGGATATACTCTTAATCGTTGGCCGGGCATTTCTGTAACGCTCGTCTGCAAATTCGTTTCGAATCGGAACCGATGAATAATCTCCTTCCCAAAATCACGCTCGAAACTCTCGAAATCAAACCCGCTTACACGGTCCAACTTACAGTATCCCGACCCATCGCTGTTGGCAAAGAAGTCCAACCCATCATCGTCACTGTCTTTCAAATGGAACGTGTAGCAACCCGAATTCAATTGAATCGTGTCCCTGTATATAGTTGCCGCTTCTGTGAAATTATTGCGCTCGAAAACTACCTCGTCATATTGATTGTATAGGACATACGACGATTCCCAAGGCGCATTATTCGTGCGCAGAATGATGATGACGCGATTGTCATCGAGGTCAGAGTAAGAATAAGTAGGCGGACGTTGAAAAGCGGATTCAGCGTAATTGTTAGTCTGGTTTTCATCGACACCGTCGTTGCTGTCGACGAGCCGTATGTAAAATCGCAGAGTAGCTGCATCATCTCCGCTCCATAAAATGGGATCCGAATAGGTCAGCTCAATTTCCTCACGTTCATTGAAGCCAAGATTACCCGTCCACTCCAGTTGCTCCTCTGACCCTCCAATAACGCCATACTGAATGACCAGATGTGTAAGAGGTTGAGAACCCAAATTGCGCAATACGAAGCGTGGGTTGTCACAAATAGGATTCCATCGCGAGTGAATCTTCCAGTTGCTCGGAGCGGTTATCATATCGATTTCCGGATCGTGGGTATGTTGAATGGAGCCATATCCCACCAGCGTTCCGAAAAAGACATAATTGCCGTAATCGTTATAAGTTATGTCATAGTCCACGGTAAATGAATCTGCATTGGCCGTATAGGGCGTCAACTCAAACTCCTTCGTGGTAGAATTCATCCCGGGACACCATCCTGCGCGATCGAACACCCAGGTTCCTCCTTGCGGATACAGCGGATTATCGGCACATTCCTGCATTATATCCCATGACCAATTCTCTTGTCCATTCACCTTTACACTTTGCTGATTGCTGCAAAACTCAGCACAGTTCGGCGGATTATCGAACTGATGGCCTGTATTGGTTGTAATTAGCCTCCACGACTCCTCCCCATCTTGCTTGATCACCGTTTTCGGCGTTACCGCATTATCGAAGTTACTCAGTCCCTGATTGGTATCCCAAAGACGCTCAACGCGCTTCACTTCCCGAGCAGGCGTGCCTTCTATAAACAGGAACTTCATATCAAGCAACTCCTGCCAGTTGCCTGCCTCCAACTCAACCGAATCGCGGAGCAGCGGCGCCCAATCGGTGACGTCAACCACCCAGGTCCATCCATCGGAACCAAGGTCGAGCTGGATTCCATACATGGTTATGAATCGGTTTAATTCATATCGATTGATGACTTCAAACGGGCGCTGCCAATAGGGAAATTCAGAATTGTTGAGTGTGTATTCCGATGGAATAGCCTGTGTGTTTATAGTGTCTCCGACGGCAGTGATGGTATACGAAAAATCAGCCACCCAATCATAGTCTATCGAAACGGGAACAACAGAATAATCTTCCACACCGAATTCAACAACAGATACCGGCGGCAATAACTCTTGCACTGCATTCGAAATCGTTTCCAAATGGCTTTCATACTGTCCCATTTTCAATTGTAAAAGAGGGCGCGTGCTGCCAATTTGCGCATTGCGCCAGCGCTCATTACCGCGATAGGAAATTCGGTCTGCATTGCCATGCACCCATGCATCATGTCCATGGCCACTGGCATCGAGTACGAGCTCTCCGTCCTCTTCGTTGAAGGAATAATACACCTGCAAATTCGACCAATACGGATGCTCAGAATTAAGATCCCTGTCGAGCCAAGCGGCAATAGTGGATTCATCTAGCGCTACATTGAACACCGCAAATTCATCCACACTTCCGTTGTAGAAGTTCGACCAGCTCGTTGCTCCACCAATACTAAAACGCTGAATGTCGAGCATTACGTTATCGAGATTAGTTCCGGCATGCCATAGCACTCCGTTGAGAAAAATTTTCATTTCACCACTCGTACAATTCTTTGTAAAAGCCCAGTGATTCCAGCGCCCTTCAAAATCCTGATTTGTTGCGAGTTTATTAATACGATCATATCCT
>JBILIX010000032.1:0-12060 GCA_044368835.1 Flavobacteriales bacterium
AGAGAAGTTAAGCCCAACAGCGCAGATGGTACTACCGTAACTGGTGGGAGAGTATGACATCGCCAATTTTCGAAAAACCCTTGGGTAATCCAAGGGTTTTTTGTTTTATAGCCGGGCTAAATTCAGTCTATATTCGTCCGGCTTGCTTTGTTGCTCTAACTAAAACGATTCACAATGAAACATTCTATAGCCCTTAAAATTTTTAGTCTAGCTGTAGGTGTGCTTATTATGATGATCGTGGCTGCCGTTTTGAACAGTCTGCAGGTTATTCACCTGGGAAATCAGGTCCGAAATATTTCGGAAAAGGGGTTGCCTATCAGCATCGAGGGTGCTGAATTGAATGAAAGTGGCTTGAGAAGACGTATTGCTTTCGAAAGGCTATACAGAGAATATCAATCCTCTTTTCCCGATTCTGTTGCAGTTCTCGAAGCGGAGACAAATTTTGAAAAATTCACCATATCCGTAAATGAGAATATTGCCGGTTTGCGAAACGCACTCCAAGAAATGCCTGAGAGTTCGGAAGAGCGAGCGCTTTTTGCGCAGGCGCGAGAGATTACCGGGGCCATCGAAGCTGTTTTCAATCAACAAACCGAGATTGCTCGACGAGTGCTTGAAAAAACGAAAATGGGGTTGGCGCATGAAACAATTGAGCTAATGCAGCTTAATGTTAAAGCGCAAGGTGACCTTCAAATGAAGCGCAGTGAACTTCAAAATGTAGCAGCGAAAATTGCAGAAAATTCAGTAGAAAGGGCTCGTGTTGCTGAAAGAAGAGTGCTTTGGAGTAGCTTATTGGTTACCATCTTGGCATTAGTGGTAGGTCTTTGGGGGGCTTGGTTCCTCTCCAAACGGTTGGCCAATCCAATTAAGCAATTGGTGAAGTCGACTCAAGATGTACACAGCGGAAATTTATCAATCAAAATTGAAGGACTGCCCGAGGATGAAATTGGGCAATTGGGTGATAGTATGAACCGAATGATTGCGGAATTGAAGAAAAAGCAAGATCTGCAAGCTGTGATGAGTACGTATATCGATCCACGTGTTGTAGAAAAAATAATACTGCCCGGACGCGTAGAGGTGTTGGCCGGTCAAAAGCAAATTATGACCATCTTGTTTTGTGATATTGCCGGATTCACTGGAATTAGCGAGCGACTATCGCCAACCGGACTGGTAAAGATGGTGAATAGGTATTTCACTATTATGACGGAATGCATCAAAGCGGAGGGTGGAATCATCGATAAATTCATTGGTGATGCAATTATGGCGTATTGGGGCCCCCCATTTATAAGCGAGTCTGAGCAGTCAGCAGCTGCCTGCAGGGCTGCCTTGCGCATGCGGGAAGCACTTAAACAATTCCGAGGTGAGTTGCCGGAAATTTTGGGTTTGCGAAAAGATATACCCGAGATCAATATTCGTATTGGATTAGCCACTGGTGAGGTGGTTGTTGGAAATATCGGAAGTGATATGGCACGCAGCTACACGGTTATGGGCGATGTTGTCAATTTGGCTTCTAGATTGGAGTCCGCCAATAAACAATATGGGACCTCTATTATTGTTTCGGAAGAAACTATGCGCATGGCAGATGTGCACGTCGAGGTAATGGAGCTGGATCGGATTGTTGTTAAGGGAAAAACAGAGCCTGTTGAAATTTATGAGTTACTTTCTCTACAGGGTCAGCTTACTCCAGACATGCAATTAAGAAGACAGCGCTTCAATCAGGCAGTGGCAGCGTATCGGGCACAGGATTGGATTGCTGCCTCCGCAATCTTTTCTGAGCTTATCGAGAAATTCAACGACAGCGCTGCCGTCATGTTTATTGCACGAATCAACCTTCTTAAGGAACATGCGCTTGGTTCGGGTTGGGATGGTGTGTGGCGAATGACAAGCAAATAGCTCAACGAGATATATATTCAACTTGCTTTTGAACTAAATTTCCACGATGAATCACCTCTTCCGAAAAATAGCAGTATCACAGCGATTCTCTGAAACAGAGTACGAGTCAATCTGTGGCGAGCTCTCACTATTGCAAGCCGCAATTGAGCAAAACGCCCCTTTAAATCCGTTGCATGTGCGCGCCGGTGTTGCTGCTTTGTATCTCTACGCGATGGGCAACGGCCAGCAATGCGATGAAGTAGTTGCGTTTATTGACTCTATTGTGAAGCAAGATTTCTCCTCGCCATGGTCTGATAACATTATGAAGTTATCCGATCATCTCTTCGCTGATTTGCAGATGGGAAGAGTAGGGACAATTCTTGAAAAAATTAATGATCAAAAATCGCTTACGACTGCTAACGCCAATGAGGAGCTTGTCTCTTCAATTGGGGATGAACGCATCACAGGATTATATGAAAACAAGGTGGATGAGTTGAATATCGATTTTACAGTTCAAATTCTTCCATTTCCTCTTGAAGTCCTCGACCCGCGTATTGTGCGCGTTGCTCCCGGAAAGGCCAATGAGTTGCACAGACACGCTCACGAAACGGTATTCATCTTCCTAGAAGGAGAAGGAAAGGTACTTGTGGACCAATTCGAGAACGCTGTAAAACCCGGCGACTTTGCCTTTATACCACGTTGGTGTAATCACCAATCGATAAACACCGGAACTACTGACTTGGTCTTTTTAGCTGTAGCTGATTTCGGACTTACCGGAAAAAGCTTTGTGGGCAATTACCTTAAAACGGCGCGTATGAAGGGACATTCAGCCAGTCAATAATCGTATGGCTCGAGGTATCACCCTGATGCTCGCAGGAGAGAATCCAACGTACTCACCATCCAGTTCTAGGGGACTGGGTTCCCCCTTAATTTCAATTTCGTTTGCTGCTTTGTAGTGAATCTCTTTGTGTTGAATTGGCCTACAGCGAATGATGGAATGCAGATTCAGCATATAATCCCATAAATTAACTCTACCGAGAATGACGCAATTTAGCACCCCATCTGACACATCTGCGTGAGGCGCAATGCCCAAGCCATTTCCAAACCATTTTCCGTTGGCTACAACAACGCTCATAGCTGGACCGGAATAAATGTGCTCCTCTGTGTTTACGGTCATGTACGTTTTGAAATAGAAAGGTAGTGTTCTTAAAATACCTCGCTGATAGGAAAGAAAGGCAAGCCTACCTCGACGATATTGGTTGACCCGCTGTGAAATGAGTCCACCCAACCCCACGTCCATTGCATTGATGAAATAGCGCATTTCAACTCGTCCTATCAGATTGGTGTATTGCACAACTCCTCCATCGGAATACTGAACGGAACCTTCATTCAGTCTGCGAATGAATGCCTTACTTTTATAACTCAAATTGAGGTTGCGAGCAAAATCATTGCCCGTGCCGCACGGGTGGATACATAGAATAGGCAGTTCATCTGCATTTTTCCCTGATTGAATCATGCCATTGAAAACTTCGTTCAGCGTGCCATCGCCTCCAAGAACAGCTAAATGGGTGTAACCCTCCTTAATACATCCTAATGCAATTTCATGGGCTGAACCAATTCCGGTAGTATGAAACGCAACGTGCTCATGGATAATTTGACTGCTTATCTCAGCAAATGAATTTCTGGCCTTAGCTGATTTCGAATGAATGATGAAAGCAATACGCATCAATGCGCAATGTAGCGATTTCAATTATCTGTGGGGCATTCCCTTTGATTATGGTAAACCAAAATTGCTCAGGATTCTGCAAGTATTTATTATTGACGATGTATTCTTGCCACTCAAATCACTACTATGAGTTCTTGGTATTCTGCGTTGTCACTGCGCGAAGTGCAGCATCAATTTGGTTCGGCCTTATGGATTGTTTCGGAGCCGCAGCTCTTGGATAATCTGAAAAGGCTTGCAGCGTTTACAGAAAGTGTCGATAGAATTTTATACCCTGTAAAGGCCAATCCTGCAATTCCGGTGCTTCAAATTCTTGCGCGCGCGGGCGCCGGTGCCGATTGCGCCAATTTGCATGAAATAAACGAAGCGCTCATTTGCGGATTCCCCCCCGAGCGAATTGTATATAATAGTCCGGTTCAAGACTTACGTACTATTCATTTCATGCTTGAGTCGGGTGGGACGGTGGTGATTGATGATCCGCATGTGCTGGAGCAACTAGCCATTGAAACGCTGAATTGGGACATTAAAGGGAAAATTTGGCTCAGAGTCAACCCCGCAGCGAAAGTGGATTATGCTCAGAAGGATGCGTTACAAGAGCTTATGGCCCATGGAAATGCGTCTTCCAAATTCGGAATACCGGAGGAAGAATTAAAAGAGCTTTTAGAAAATTGTAAGCTGCCTATTTCTGGGTTGCACCTGCATGTAGGAACTCAAATGGATAACCTTGATTCATTTGCAACGGCTCTCGAAAGTTTGCATAGGGTAGCTGACTTGCTTATTGAGTCCGGTTTTGAAATCAAGCACCTTGATATTGGCGGAGGCCTTGGAATTTCGTTTGCGGATGGAAAGGAGTTTCCTTCCATTGAGCAATGGGCGCAGGCGATGTTGCCGGCGCGCCGCGATTTTCTCTATTACGCGGAGCCGGGCCACGCATTGGTGGGTGATGCTGTCGTGTTGATGGCAACTATCGAAACAATCAAGACTTCGCGCGGAAGAAAATGGGCGGTCTGCAACGTGGGTACTGATCAATTAGCCAAAATTACATTGCTGAAATGGGAACATCCCGTGTATTGCGGCGGCGGTAAATACTTAAGTCATCAAGGAAATGACGCATTGGCCGGGCCCTTGTGCTTTGCCGGCGATGTCTTGATTCACCATACCGATTTGACCGGAGTTGAAGTCAATCAACCGATACTTATTACCAAAGCAGGGGCTTATCTATTTGCTTTATCCAATACCTTCAACGGACGAACGGCATTGCCTTGGTTGACGTTGAACCAACGTGGAGAACTTCAGCTATCTGTGCACAAGGAGGAGTTATTTAATCGGGTTTTTCTGCAACAACCCGTGTTCCAGCCCCAGACGAACACTGAGGTTGAATTGGTAGATCCGGATCATTTTCATCATTTACAGAGCGATTATATAGCTCATCAAATGCATCTGGACGAATATGAATTTGTAAAGCTCGAGAAGTTGTCTGAAAAAAGGTATCGCTTTACCACCGAAGTGAAGTCTACAGTCGGTTTTATCTCGATGCCTCTCGCCATTCGGATTTTGGGTGATGCAGCCATTGTGGCAATTCTGCACGACGCAGGCGCATCCACCAAAGATCATTCTGTTTGGGGACAAAAAATCTGTTTAGACTATTTTGGAAATGTGAGTTCGTCGGACCCATTTGTATTTACGATGACCTTGAGTCATTACTATCGCTTCCATGGTGCTCGAAAAATGGCAGTCGCATTTGAAACAGAAAAAAAAGGTATTCAAGGTATTGTGATTGCTCATCATTAGAAAAATTCATCTCAGCAATTGGTCTTTGTAACATTGGTGGCTGTGACACACTTTCTCTGTGATGACTTTTGTATCCTTAAATAGCAGTCATGAAACATTTTTTCAAGGAATATAAAAGGACCATCCTGGCATCTTTAGCTGGAGCCGCGGCAGGATATCTCTATTATGCACTGGTGGGCTGCTCAAGCGGAGGCTGCATGATATCATCAAATCCATATATAAGCTCTGTGTATGGAGCCATAATGGGAATAGTCGCCATGGGTCTTCCTGAATCGAATAAAATCAAAACAACCACAAATAATGAGTAATCCAACAATTATCGACGTGCGCACACCCGCTGAATTTATGGGGGGACACGTTCAGGGAAGTATCAACATCCCACTGCAAGAAGTTCCTGCTCGCGTTGCGGAAATCAGCGCAATGAAGCAACCTATCGTATTGTGCTGCGCAAGTGGCAACCGAAGCGGGCAAGCAACGATGTTTCTTCGTCAGCACGGTATCGATTGCAGTAATGGCGGAAGTTGGTTAGATGTAAACGGATCTTTTTAAACCTAGTGAAATGCTAAATTCAATCAAACAACTCTTAGGCTTAGGTCCTAAGATTGACTACCGTGCATTAGTGAAAAACGGAGCGCAAATTATCGATGTGAGAACGCCTGGTGAATTCCAGGGAGGGCATATTCGCGGTGCAGTGAATATTCCGCTGCAATCAATTTCATCACAAATGGCACGAATAAAAAAGGATAAACCTGTCATTACATGCTGTGCCAGCGGTATGCGCAGTGCTTCTGCAAAATCAATTCTGAAGTCGAATGGCTTCGAAGAGGTGCACAATGGAGGTGGCTGGATGAGCTTGCAGAGTAAGCTATGAGTAGAGGACGGCATTGCTTACCTTTGCAGCTGAAATGAGTTATACCCTTGTCATAGTAGGACGCCCCAATGTAGGAAAGTCCACTCTTTATAATCGCCTTACCGGAACCGATGATGCCATCGTTGATCCTACAGCAGGTGTTACCCGCGATCGAAAGTATGGAATTGGTGAATGGGGGTTAAAGTCTTTCGTTGTGATTGATACCGGAGGTCTGGCAGAAGAAGATGAAGCCGGGTTCGAAAAGGAAATCAACTCCCAAGTAGCATTGGCCATTGAAGAAGCTGACCTCGTATTATTCCTGGTGGATGGTAAGGAGGGGGTTACAGACGGCGACCGCCTAATTGCTCAGCGTTTGCGCAAGTCGAAGCGCCCCATTGCGTTGCTCTGTAACAAGGTCGACACATCCGACAAGGAAATTTGGATGAATGAATTTTGGGAACTTGGATTAGGTGACCAGATATGGTCTATCAGTGCCAATAATGGTTACGGTACCGGCGACTTGATGGAGTTCATCGGGGCGAAAGTTCCTTCAGATGAGGAGTCAGAGGAGGCTGATTTGCCGAAAATAGCCATCGTCGGAAAACCGAATGTTGGTAAAAGCTCATTGATCAATGCGCTCTCCGGGAAAGACCGTGCAATTGTGAGCGATGTGGCAGGTACTACGCGAGACGCCATCAACACAGTATATAAGGCGTTCGGACAGGAGCTCATTCTTATTGATACGGCCGGTTTAAGAAAGCGCAAACTGATTGATAACGACATTGAGTTTTACAGTTCTATTCGAACAATAAAGGCAATACGTAATAGCGATGTTTGTCTTCTCCTCATTGACGCTACCGAAGGAATCACACGTCAGGATCTATCCATCTTCAAAGAGGTGACCGAGGCCAATAAGGGCATCGTGATACTGGTTAATAAATGGGATTTGGTTGAGAAGGACCACAAAACCGTCGATCAGTATTCTGCTGAACTTCGACAGAAGCTGGCTCCTATGACGGATGTGCCGATTTTTTATACATCAACGGTTACCAAGCAGCGTATACTTAAGGCTCTTGAAAAGGCAATGGAAGTGGCACGGAACCGGAAGGTGAAAATTCCAACAGCGAAGCTCAATGAGGTGATGCTTCCCCTTATTGAAAAATACCCGCCACCGATTTACAAGGGAAAGGATGTGAAGATTAAGTACGTGACTCAGTTACCTACAAAGTCCCCTGCAATAGCATTCTTCTGCAACACCCCACAATACATTAAGGATCCTTATATGCGTTACCTCGAGAATAAACTGCGCGAGCATTTCAATTTTGAGGGTATACCGGTGCGTCTTTATTTCCGAAAGAAGTAAGTGAAGATTTGGAGTTTTATGGGATGTTGTGTATTATATTTGCTCACAACTTGAAAAACTTACTCTATGAAAAAGCTGCTTGTAGCAACGCTTCTTGTCTTTTCGTCGGGTTTTTTATCTGCTCAGAAGGATTCCTCCTCCCTTGAATTGGGCCTGAATGTAATTCGACTTACCAACTTTTTGGGGCTGGTCGATAATCCTTCAGATTATGAGGATTGGAACCCCTATATGTTTACTGCTGGTTATAATGCGAGTCGCTTTCATATGCGCTACGGATTGGGCTACAAGTCGGCATATCGTGTAGAAGAACCAACGGACGCCAATGGACAATCAACCTTTGATACTACTTCGAAAGTGACGGATATGCGGTTTGGAGTAGGTATTCAGTTTAAACTTTCTCCGAAGTGGACTTTCAAATTGGGGGCTGATTATTTCATAGCAAATCGTTACGCATCATATGAAGCGAAATTCAAGGATTTGAATGGAGAGTTAATCGAGAATGTGCGCGAGATAACATACAAGGAAAAAGGATTCTCGCCTTTTTTGTTCGTTCAGTATAATTTGGCAAGTAGAGTTAGTCTTGGCACCGAGTTGTTGTGGAGAATGTCATCTTATTCTAAGGCTGATCGTGATTTGAGTAATGGCAATTCAGCTCAAATTAACAAGGAGTATTCGGGCGTTAAGCGCCTGATTATGGCACCTTCCGCGTTGTTTATTCAGATTCGTTTTTAGATTTAGCACCATGCAACAGAAAAAACTTTTCCTGACAGGTATTGCAGCGGTTGTCCTGTTTTTCGCTGGTTGTATGCCCGAAGAAGTGATGCCTAAGTCGCGCGTCCCCGTGTTGCCGGCTGAACCGTATGATTATGTAAATGCGACGATGCAATTACAAGAAGGGTTTAGTCCATTCGGTGATTCAACGTTAAAGAATGAAGTGGCTACCCTGGGTCGTGTTCTGTTTTATGATCAACGCTTGTCTTTGAACTACCGAGTGTCCTGTGGTAGTTGCCACCGACAGCAGTATGCATTTGGTGACAATCGGGAAAAAAGTTTCGGGTTCATCAACGATTTAACCGGCCGTAATACCCAGCAAATAGTAAATGCCGGTTTGCAGAAGGGCTTGTTTTGGGACTTGCGCGAGAGAGTGCTCGACCACATGGTATTGCAGCCAATTGCCAATCATGAGGAGATGGGACTTTCCGACACCCTCGAAATGGAGAATAGGATACGCACTGCTAGTTATTATGCCCCGTTGTTTGCCGATGCTTTTGGTAGCGAGGAAGTAACTACGCATAAGATAGGATTGGCATTGGCGCAGTTTGTCAAGTCAATAATCTCAGTAAGTACCAAATATGATCATGGGTTGAAGGCTGTTGTGGATGCCGGCCAGCCGCTCGCTCCGCAGTTCGAGCCATTCCCCAATTTTACACCGTTGGAAAATGCAGGTAAGGAAGCGTTTTTCAGAACCTTCTTTTGTTCTCAATGCCACGGCGGTCCTAACTTCAATGGTTTTAATCCTGATTTTATTCAAGAAGCCAACATCGGCTTGGATGAAACTTATAACGACCCGGGTGTTGCCGGAACTGATTTCGAAACGGGACAACCTAATAACGGAAAGTTTAAAATCCCGTCGCTGCGAAATATCGCTGTAACAGGCCCCTACATGCACGATGGTAGATTTAAATCGCTTGAGGAAGTGGTTGAGTTTTATAACTCCGGAATTCAGGCGCATCCTCAGTTGTCGTCTGAGTTGAGACAGCAGTCCATCGTGGGTAATCACCTGGGACCTGCAATTCCGGATGATCAGGAAATTATCGATGGTCGCATGATTCCGATTCGAATGTACATGACCGGTGAGGAAAAGGCCGGTATTGTCGCATTTCTTCGGACGCTTACCGATTATACCATGATCTCTGATCCGAAATTCAGCGATCCATTTCAAGTGGTGGAGTAGAAGATGTGAAATGGTGAAGTTGTGACCTGGTGAACAGTAACATCGCTCTTCGCATCCCGTCAGTCGCCTCTTCCATTCGTATCTTGCACCCGCACCATGAAGGCTTTACTGCTCGTTCCTCCACTTACCCAATTGAATACGCCCTATCCGGCGACTGCATATTTGTGTGGTTTGCTGAAACAGGAGGGATATGAGTTTCAGCAAGGCGACTTGGGGTTGGATCTGGTGCTGCGAGTGTTCAACCGAGCTGGATTTGAGCAGCTCTTCGACACCATCGAAGCGGGCAACTTTAAGCTCGCGCCAGCGCTTGAGAACATTCTTACTAGACGCAAACACTACGAGGATACCATTGATTCGGTTATTGAGTTTCTTCAAAACAACCGTTACTCATTTGCTTATCGTATTGCCAATAGTAATTATCTGCCTGAAGGAAATCGATTCAAAACGATTGCCGACATTGAATGGTTTTTCGGCAACATCGGAGTACAGGACAAGGCGCGCTATAAGTGCACCATGTACCTGGAGGATGTGGCCGACCTCATACAGGCCACTGTTGGTCCGCATTTCGGATTCTCGAAATATGCTGAACGCATCGCGCGAACTGCTGTGAGTTTCGATCCGATTGAGCAAGCGTTGGAAGCGGAAAACAACTACTTCGATGTGCTGCTTGTCGATGAACTTTCGAAATACTTCCAACAGTCATTACCCGATGTCGTTGGGTTCACGGTTCCCTTTGGCGGCAACCTCTATGGTGCATTGAAATGTGCGCAATGGATTAAGCAACATCATCCGAACATACCGATTGCCATTGGAGGCGGGTATCCCAACACCGAATTGCGTGATATTTATGATCCGCGAGTGTTCAATTACATCGACTATATCACACTCGATGACGGTGAAGGTCCCTTGATGTCATTGCTTCAGAATGTTCGACAACCCGACGCTCAGCAGCACTTCATACGCACGTTTACACGAGAAAACGATGCAGTGGTTTTTAAGAATAATCGCATTGGTGGAGATTACAGCCATAAGAAACTGCCTGCGCCCACATACGAGGGTTTGCGTTTGAGGGAGTATTTGTCTGTTATTGATATGCCCAACCCCATGCATCGCCTTTGGAATGACGGTCGATGGAATAAGCTCACGGTTGCGCATGGTTGTTACTGGAAGAAATGCAGTTTTTGTGATATATCACTCGATTACATTTCACGCTATGAGCAGACTCCTGCAGTTGCTTTGGTTGACAAGATGGAGCAGTTGATAGCGGAGACCGGAGAAACAGGATTTCATTTGGTTGATGAAGCTGCACCGCCACTTGCGTTGCGCGATATGGCGCTGGAAATTCTGCGACGCAAGCTGCAGGTAAGTTGGTGGGGCAACATTCGTTTCGAAAAGACCTTCACCCCTGATTTGTGCAGTTTGCTTGCATCATCGGGTTGTGTGGCTGTTACCGGTGGTCTTGAAGTGGCTAGTCCGCGATTGCTGGAGCTGATGGAGAAGGGTGTAACGATTGATCAGGTTGCTCGTGTTTGCAAGGGATTTCGTGATGCCGGAATATTGGTGCACGCTTATCTCATGTATGGTTTTCCGACTCAAACCGAACAGGAAACCATTGATTCGCTCGAAATTGTTCGCATGCTTTTCGAACACGGATTGTTGCACAGCGCGCACTGGCACCAGTTTGCTATGACATCACACAGTCCCGTTGGGTTGAATCCCGAGAAGTACGGTGTTATTCGCGTGGGGCCTGAGTTCAAGGGTTTCGCTAACAACGACCTTTACCATGAAGATCCGGAAGGCGCCGACCACGAAAAGTATGGCGAAGGATTGAAGAAGGCACTTTACAACTACATGCATGGAAACGGAATGAGCTTGCAGTTGCAAAAATTCTTTTCATTCTCCATACCGAAACCCAAAGTACATCCGCTCACCATTGCCAATGCCATTAAAACAAATCTGCCCGATCCTATTGACACCCCCGGCTACATGTTGATTTGGCAAGGAGAATCCATGAAGGCAATGCAATCTGCCGGCGGGTTTTGTGAGGCGCTCATAGTTCTTAAGCGCGGGCACATCAAAATAAAATTGCCGGTGGATGTCTATGATTTTTTCAATATCAACGCAACCAATTTATCGTTTACTAACCAAGGGATGCCTCTGTCATTCATTCTTACCGAGCTTGAAAAAATTACAAACCTTAGTCCCGAGCAAATCATTCGCACCGAGTGGTGGAAAGAGTTGCGTGGAGCGTTGTGGGTGTTGAAGCTGAGTTAGTGAAAGAGTGAAGGAGTATTCTGCGCCATCTTCGCACGTCGTACGTTGCACTTCGCCCTTCGCCCTTAAAACACCGCTTTCGCAATCGCTTTCGTGCTCTTCGCTTTTCCCATCGTGTAGTAGTGCAGCACCGGAACACCTGCTTGCATGAGCTCTTTCGATTGCTGAATGCACCACTCAATACCGATTTGTCGCACTTCTTCTTCTGACTTTGCTTTCTCTACCATTTGCACCAA
>JBILIX010000279.1:0-3624 GCA_044368835.1 Flavobacteriales bacterium
GAGGGGAAGCGATGTTTCTATTACACCGTTTTCATTGCGCAGGGCATGTATGTAGTTGCCGGAACTTCCCTCACAGAATGCTACAATGTGGCTAGGAGATGAACCAATTGCTCTGATGGCAGCATTGCCTAGGGTTGCAACTTGTTGTGTTCCGTTGTAGTTGGTTCTCCACAGCGAACCAGAGAGTGTACCCCAATAAAAACAGCGGTTTGCCTTGTCGTGATGAAAGGCTGATATCAGTTCTGTCGTTAACGGGAATGGGGTGTTCGCATTTTGAAAGTCAGGAAAGGTATTGCTGAGCAGCGAAGCAGGGTTTTGACCGCAAGCCACGAGTTGGTTGGTGCGTGAGTCGATGCCACCAAACATATAGCCTGCAGCGTAGTCGAGGCATGGTGCTAGTGTATTGTTTTGTAGTGTGTCGATGAGCGTGCCTGTTCCGTTTTCTCGAATGATGAATACTCTTTCCTGCTGACGAGGGGCTTCAATTAATTGAATCTCCCGAAAGGCGATGTGTTGGTTTTCGCCATCGCTCGCTGTTATCCGAACATAGTAAGTTCCACTGGGCAGATAAAGATCGTTGTGGTTTAAATTGTAGTTGAGTTGAAACGAGTTTTCAGTGGGAAAGAATGACTGCGATTGCAGGTAGCGGTTATTCTGCGCATCGGTTACATCCAGTTGCACCGATTCAAGTTTTCGGTCGTCGGTAATGGTTGCTTCGATTTCAATGGAGTTTCCGAAGTAGAAAATGGCACCTATAGTAGGGGTTGTTATCTGAATACCGGGAGCGGCCGTGTCGCTGTCTCGCCTGTTGCATGCCGCCGCACAAAACCAAATGAGGCTGCTAATGAGCAGCCATTTGAGGTGCGAAGAGTATACACTAAAATGGACAAAATGTAAATGCATCGTTGAAAACTACTTCCGGTTTGCCCGGAAACGGGTCAGTTTTTTGTCAAATTTATTGACTGCCAAAGCCTAACAAATGTCAACATGCCTTCGTTGGTAGATAGCGTGCTGTTGTTCAGAACAAAATTGGCTTCAAGGCAGCAAGTGAGTGCATCTTTGACGTCCGCTTTTTCATCACCACACACTGTACCAATGAACGATCAAGACAACCGTCAGAAAAGAAGAGAGCGCCTGCAAGGCGTTCGCG
This sequence comes from Flavobacteriales bacterium, assembly GCA_044368835.1. Lineage (GTDB taxonomy): Bacteria > Bacteroidota > Bacteroidia > Flavobacteriales_D > Sanyastnellaceae > JAIBBG01. The sequence continues at coordinate 1,151 of JBILIX010000279.1, forward strand.
ATGCCATGAACCAGTCCATGGGAGTGGAGATGGGAAAACTACCTCCGCAGGCAACTGATTTGGAAGAGGCTGTGCTAGGTGCCATGATGCTGGAGCAAAATGCAGTGAATACCGTTATCGATATTCTCAAGCCTGAAAGTTTCTACAAAGACGCTAACTCGCGGATTTTCGATGCCGTCCGTTCACTCTTTGAAAAGGGCGAGCCAATCGATATTCTAACGGTTACACAGATGTTGCGGAAAATGGGACAGCTTGAGGTGATCGGCGGCCCCTTGTATATCGCACAACTCACCAACCGAGTGGCATCGACGGCGAACGTAGAAACACACGCCCGTATCATCGCTCAGAAGTTTATTCAGCGTGAGCTTATCCGAATCTCGAATGATATCATCAAGGACTCCTATGATGAAACGAGTGATGTGTTTGACTTGCTCGACAAGGCCGAGAACAATCTGTTTCAGGTTGCAGAGGGAAACATTCGCAAGAACTACGACAAGATGAGTTCGCTGATCAAGACGGCACTCGATCAAATTGAAAACGCACGCAAGAACACTTCCGGCGTTAGTGGTGTACCGTCGGGCTTTACTGAACTCGATCGAATTACTAGCGGTTGGCAACGCTCCGACATGATTGTTGTGGCTGCTCGTCCGGGTATGGGTAAAACAGCGTTCGTTCTTTCCATGGCTCGTAACATGGCTGTTGAATTCAATATTCCGGTCGCGATTTTCTCGCTCGAGATGAGCAGTGTGCAGCTCGTGCAGCGTTTGATTGCGAGCGAAACTGAAATTGACAGTGAGAAGTTGCGCAAGGGCAGTTTGCAGGATCACGAGTTTCATCAGCTTCACCAGCGTATATCGCGCATTGCGGAAGCACCCATATTTATTGACGATACTCCCGGATTGTCTGTTTTCGAATTGCGAGCAAAGTGTCGTCGACTCAAAGCACAGCACGGTATTCAGATGATTATCATCGACTACTTGCAGCTGATGACCGTTGGCGGTGAATCGAAAACCGGAAATCGTGAACAGGAAATCTCGAACATCTCGCGAAGCATCAAGGGAATCGCTAAGGAATTGGATGTGCCTGTGATTGCACTTTCACAGCTTTCTCGTCAAGTGGAAACACGCGGTGGCGATAAGAAGCCGTTGCTATCCGACCTGCGTGAATCGGGTGCAATTGAACAGGATGCCGATATCGTTGCATTCATTTATCGCCCCGAATACTACCAAATCGACGTTGACGCCGAAGGCAACCCTACTGCAGGCACCGGTACCATCATCGTAGCTAAGCACAGAAATGGTGCGTTGGCCGAGGTCCGTCTTCGTTTCATTGGTCGACTGGCGAAGTTTGCTAACCTGGAAGGCTTCGATTATGACAATAAGCAATACGGGGATTCTACCATGAAGGCCAACACTTCATTCGGTTCGACACAACAGCAAAGCGGAGGCCCAACGACGATTACTATTTCTTCGAAACTGAATACGATGGATGATGATGACGAGCCATTCGGATATGGTGGAGAACAACCACCGTTCTAGCGTTGTATTGCAAGGGGTTTGGTGTATGTTTGGTATACTATTTCATCCCATGAAAATACTCTTTTCTTTCGCATTCTTTTTCGCGGTAATTCGTCTTTTCGGACAATCGCTTACACCACCCGATATTGTGCTGGAAACGTTTTATACGGGAGCCAATGTTCCCGTTGGAATCTATAACTGTGGTGATCACCGGCTCTTTATCCTGGAGCAAAACCAGGCCGATATTGAAATCATCGATACGACCGCTCAGTACATCGGAAAGTTTATTGACTTATCGTCATTGGCCGCTACCGGTGGTGAACGCGGACTGTTGGGGTTGGCTTTTCATCCCAATTACCTGTCGAACGGTTTCTTTTTTGTGAACTACACCAACACCTCCGGCAATACGGTTATAGCGCGATACTCCGTGAGTTCCGATGCGAATGTGGCAGACCCTGCATCAGCGGTGATAGTGCTTACCATCAATCAACCCTATTCCAATCACAACGGCGGACACATTGCATTTGGTCCTGATGGCTATTTGTATATCGGAATGGGCGACGGGGGGAGTGGAGGCGATCCGGAGGCTCGCTCACAAAATCCGCTGACGTTGTTGGGCAAAATGCTCCGCATCAATGTGGATGCATTGCCTTATTCGATTCCCGATTCAAATCCATACGCAGGTCAAACCGATACACTGCCCGAAATCTGGTCGATGGGGTTGCGCAATCCCTGGAAGTTCAGCTTTGATCAGTTGACGGGCGATTTATGGATAGGCGACGTGGGGCAGAATCTGTGGGAGGAAATTAACTTCGAACCTGCGCCCAGTGAAGGCGGATACAATTGGGGATGGAGATGCTATGAAGGAAACGCTGCATACAATACGAGTGGATGCGGTGCTTCTTCGAACTACGATTTTCCGGTGAAGGTACATGCGCACAATGAGGGCTTCTGCTC
>JBILIX010000278.1:0-3624 GCA_044368835.1 Flavobacteriales bacterium
CATGGCAACTACTTCCTCCACATTGTCTACGGTAACTGTTACACGATGGCTCTTGGTATCTTCTTCCCACTTCTTCTTAGCTGCTTCAAGCTTCTCTTGCAATTGCTTTTCACGATCGCGGAGTTTAGCTGCCTCTTCATACTTCTGGCTGCGAACCACGCGATTCTTGTCTTCTTTCACCTCTTCAATCGACTTTTCAATATCGATTACTTCTTTGGGAACATTGATGTTGTTGAGGTGCACGCGTGAGCCCACTTCATCCAACGCGTCAATTGCTTTATCGGGCAGGTGGCGATCGGTAATGTAACGAGCAGTGAGTTTTACGCACGACTCAATGGCTTCGGGCGTATAGGTCACGCTGTGGTGCTCTTCGTATTTGTCTTTGATGTTGTTCAGAATCTGAATCGACTCATCGATGGTAGTTGGATCAACAACAACCTTTTGGAATCGGCGCTCGAGAGCACCATCCTTTTCGATGTACTGTCGGTACTCATCAAGAGTAGTAGCACCGATGCATTGAATTTCGCCACGCGCCAATGCAGGTTTAAACATGTTGCTCGCATCGAGCGATCCACTGGCACCGCCAGCACCAACAATGGTGTGTATCTCGTCGATAAACAGAATCACATCGGGCGATTTTTCCAATTCGTTCATAACCGCCTTCATGCGTTCTTCGAATTGACCGCGGTATTTTGTTCCTGCAACCAAAGAGGCGATGTCCAATGTTACAATTCGCTTATTGAAGAGCACGCGAGAAACTTTCTTTTGAATGATACGCAAAGCGAGACCTTCAGCAATTGCGGACTTACCGACGCCCGGCTCACCGATAAGAATCGGATTGTTTTTCTTGCGGCGAGAGAGGATTTGCGAAACACGCTCAATTTCTTTCTCACGGCCAACAATCGGGTCAAGCTTTCCTTCTTCCCCCATTTTGGTTAGATCGCGACCGAAATTGTCGAGCACCGGTGTCTTGCTCTTGCTGTCGCCTGGTTTTTTCTGAATGCTTCCCGACATGCCGCGTTCTTCGTCATCATCGTCTGATGCTCCTGGCAGTTCTGATTTGGGCAGGTCTTCTTTCGAAATTCCACCCCCCATGTTTTCGAGCTCGTCTTTGACGGCCTGATAGTCTACTCCTAGCGCAAGCAGTTGCTTGGTGGCTACGTTGTCCTGGTCCTTCATAATAGATAGTAATAGATGTTCGGTTCCCACGAGTGCCGCTTTATAAGCTTTGGCCTCGAGGTATGTGATTTTTAAGATTCTTTCTGCTTGTTTTACCAACGGGATTTGCCCGGGAGCGTTGAAGTTGCTTGCTAAGGATGATGTTCCTTTAATAGAGCCTTCAATCATTTTGCGCAAGCGTGTCAAGTCCACATCGAGCTGCACCAAAATTTTGATAGCAACGCTCTCTCCTTCCCGAATAAGTCCGAGCAATAAATGTTCAACGCCGATGTAATTATGCCCTAAACGCAGGGCTTCTTCTCGGCTGTACTGAATTACATCTCTCACCTGTGGTGAGAACTTCGCTTCCATGCTCATATCGTCTATCGCTTCGTTAGATTTCGAATAAAATTAAAGCATTTTATTCGCACGAGCGCTGCTCAAAGTTAGAAGTCTTGGCAAAGGGATACCAAGAATTTACATTAGTTTATGAACAACGAATAGATAAACAACTTGCTTATCTCTTACCGGAACATGAGAATCGAACCGGTGTACTCGCGCGGATTTACTTCGAAAACGGATTTTACCTTCAGTCGGTATTGGTACGTAGAATTGCCAACAAAGTATTCTCCCTTGTTGAACTCGCCCGTCCAAACGTCGTTCGGAGTAGTAGAATGAAATACGACCTGGCCCCAGCGGTCGAAGACAATGAACTCATACACGTCAAAGTCGATAGCGTTGCCAACGATTTTGAATACGTCGTTTATGCCATCACCATTCGGGCTGAAGCTGTTCGGCACATAAAGCGCAAAGGGTTGGGGTTTGAAATGGGCGACAATCGTATCGGATGAAAGAAAAGAAAAACGAACGGCATCGTTGTCGGGTAGTCCAAGCGCAACGTGGTTGCCGCTGGTCCATTTGCCGAAGTCGATGAATTCATTTGGAATAGCCTTGAATAAAAGCGGTTTGTTTCCTTCCAGCACAACCGTCTTTGAATTGGTAGTTGAGTAACTATTGCCCGAAACAAATTCTTGCTCGAAAATGACCGTCCCTGATTCAGCCGGCTCAACCAAAACCGTTACCTCGTGATGCGGGATGGTGGTGAAAACAGCAGTGATGGTGCCGTTTTCGAACAGTTCCAAAAGAACGGTAGGCGAGAGGTTGTTGGGGGTAATGGCGTTCCCGTTGAGTTCCCAATACGCAAAGGTTGTCCATTGATCCAATGGAATGGCGGTAAGGCTGTATACATTGTCGGCCTCCAGTTCGAGCGTGATGCCTCCGGTAGGCAAGGTGTCACCATTTAAAAGGATAAAACCACCACCTTCAAGACTCGGTAGCACATCTATTGTATAGTGTTCGATGTATTCGAAAACGGCCGTGAGCGTGTCTGCGCGGCATGGAGTAATGGTGATTTCCTCCGAATCTTCGGCCGGGTTGATAGTTACAAGATTCGACTCCCATTGGGTGAAAACAAACCATTCGTTGGGTGCAATGGAAAGCGTAATTTCTTCTCCAGGATTAAAACTGTAGGTTGAAGAAACAGCAGATGCGTTGGTACCATTAACGGTAATAATCCCTGCATTGGCCAGGTCCGTTTCCGCTGTGATGGTTATCGGGCCTTCCGAAGGTGCCGCAAAATGGGCGACTACAGTTACGTCACTGGAAATTGATAAGGTAGTGGAGTCGGATGAGGGGTCTTCAATGATTCCTGTTCCTGAAATGATTTCCCATCCGGCGAAATTTCCGCACGCTGCACCATCCGATTCAGCGAACAAATCGATAGCGAGGTCAGCGAAGTATGTGCCCGAATAGGGAGTGTTGGTGTTGTTAAAATCCATTGACTCAACTTCAATTTCACCCACCCCATCAATTTGAATGGTGAGGGTGTAGGCGGTCACATCATAACAGTCTTCTATGCCCGTGATAATTTCATTGTTGCAGCGAGCAAGGATATAATCGCGCAATACCTGAACACTATTTTGCCAATCACCGTAGGTGCCTCCCCAACGGTCGCAATGGCGCTGCATTTCGGGTTCAATCACGTTAATCATACTGTCCAAAACTTCTACCATGCGCTCGCACGAGAATATGGAATTGGAAAGCGTAGCGTATCGCTGAATGTAATCGGCAAAAAAGTCTTCGTTGTCGAAAAGAGCATTGAGCACAGGAATATGCCCCTGCCCACCGACATCGCCCATGCCATCGATTTGACAAGGGTCGGCCGTTGGCTCACTGGAGGGGACACCCGTATAATTTACATAGTGCCCAAACGAGGCGTCGTTGTCCCACAAAGCGTACCTCCAGCGGCGTCCATCACCTGCCGGGTTTCGTCCCCGCCACCAAGCCGTATTCCAGTTAAGCCAGTCCGTAGACACGATATATCCATTTAAAATGAAATAGTCGATAAGGCTCATATGGTTGTACTGCGTGAGAACATAGTTATAATTGGCCGGATCCGTCATGTCA